>NZ_JBQQCE010000145.1:0-20926 GCF_052245645.1 Streptomyces sp. KR55
GCCTGTGCGATCCTCTGGGCGCCGCTCGGGCACGACCATGTGTCGATCAGCCTGTCCGACCTGCACACGCCCTGGGAGGTCATCGAACGCCGGGTGCGCGCCGTCGCCGAGGCGGACATCGTCGTGACCTTCTACAACCCGCGCAGCCGGGGCCGCGACTGGCAGCTGCCGAAGGCGCTGGCGATCCTCGCCGAGCACCGGGCGCCGACGACGCCGGTCGGGGTCGTACGCAACGCGTCCCGGCCGGACGAGTCCGCCCGGCTGACGACCCTGGCCGCGCTGGATCCGGCGACGGTCGACATGATGACGGTCGTGACCGTCGGCAACACGGCCACCCGTGAGATCGCGGGGCGCATGGTGACGCCGCGCGGCTACCGCTGGCAGGAGGAGGCCCGGTGAACCGTGTGGTCCACCCGATCGAGCAGGAGTCGTTCCGGCGGCTGCGCGCCCGCCTGGACACCTCGCACTTCCCGCCGCTGACCCGGGCGGTGGTGGAGCGGGTCATCCACTCCGCCGCCGACCTGGACTACGCGAGCGACCTCGTCATGGACGAGGGTGACCTGGCGAAGGCGTACACCGCGTTGCACTCCGGGGCCCCGGTCGTCGTCGACGTCGAGATGGTGGCGGCCGGGATCACCCGGCGCAAGACCGTCTGCCGGCTGAAGGACGCCGAGTCCGGGCCGGGGCTGACGCGTTCGGCGCACGCCATGCGGCTGGCCTACGAGGAGGTCGGACCCGGCGCCCTCTGGGTGATCGGCTGTGCGCCGACCGCCCTGGAGGAGCTGCTGACGCTGGATGCCGCGCCCGCGCTCGTCATCGGTCTGCCCGTCGGTTTCGTCGGCGCGGCCGAGTCCAAGGCCGCCCTGCGGGAGAGCGGACTGCCCGCCGTGAGCAACGTGTCCGAGAAGGGCGGTTCCGCGGTCGCCGCGGCTGCGCTCAACGCCCTGCTGTACTACCCCACTTCGTATTCCGAGGAGAAACAGTGACCACCCCGCCGCCCGCCCTGCTCATCGCCGGTCACGGCACCCGGGACGACGCCGGGGCCGAGGCGTTCCGCGACTTCGTACGGGAGCTGGGCCGCCGCCACCCCGACCTGCCCGTCGCGGGCGGCTTCATCGAGCTGTCCCCGCCCCCGCTGGGCGATGCCGTGACCGAACTGGTGGAGCGCGGTGTACGGCGGTTCGCCGCCGTTCCGCTGATGCTGGTGTCCGCCGGCCATGCCAAGGGGGACATCCCGGCGGCGCTGGCCCGCGAGAAGGAGCGGCACCCGGGGATCTCGTACTCCTACGGGCGTCCGCTGGGCCCGCACCCGGCGCTGCTGAGCGTCCTGGAGCGGCGGCTGGACGAGGCGCTGGGGACCTCGGGGCGCAGCCCGCGGGACCGGGCCGACGTGACCGTGCTGCTGGTCGGCCGGGGGTCGACGGACCCGGACGCGAACGCCGAGGTGCACAAGGCGGCGCGGCTGCTGTGGGAGGGGCGCGGGTACGCCGGGGTCGAGACGGCGTTCGTGTCGCTGGCGGCGCCGGACGTGCCGAGCGGGCTGGACCGGTGTGTGCGGCTGGGGGCGAGGCGGATCGTCGTGCTGCCGTACTTCCTGTTCACCGGCATCCTGCCGGACCGGGTGCAGATGCAGACGGAGGGCTGGGCGGCCGCGCACCCCGAGGTCGAGGTGCACTCGGCGGACGTGATCGGGCCGGAGCCGGAACTGCTGGACCTGGTGATGGAGCGGTACGAGGAGGCGGTGCAGGGGGATCTGCGGATGAACTGCGACTCGTGCGTGTACCGGATCGCGCTGCCCGGCTTCGAGGACAAGGTGGGGCTGCCGCAGCAGCCGCACTACCACCCCGACGACGATCACCACCATCACGGGCACCACCACGGCGGACACACCCACTCCCATGCGCACTGAGGGCGACGCGCACGACCTGCGGCACCACGGGGACGCCGAGGTCCGGGACGAGGGACGGTCACTGGTCGACCTGGCGGTCAACGTGCGCGCCGGCACACCGCCCGCGTGGCTGCGGGAGGTGATCGCCGGGTCGCTCGGCGGGCTGGCGGCCTACCCGGACGGGCGCTGCGCGCGAGCTGCGGTGGCGGCCCGGCACGGTCTCGCACCGGACCGGGTGCTGCTGACGGCGGGCGCGGCGGAGGCCTTCGTGCTGCTCGCCCGGGCCCTGAAGGTCCGTCAGCCGGTCGTCGTGCACCCGCAGTTCACAGAGCCGGAGGCGGCGCTGCGGGACGCGGGCCACACCGTCGGCCGGGTGCTGCTGCGGGCGGAGGACGGCTTCCGGCTGGATCCGGCGGCGGTGCCCGAGGGCGCCGACCTGGTCGTGATCGGCAACCCGACCAACCCGACGTCGGTGCTGCATCCGGCCGACACCATCGCCCGACTGGCCCGTCCCGGGCGGACGTTGGTGGTCGACGAGGCGTTCATGGACGCCGTGCCGGGTGAGCGGGAGGCGCTGGCCGGGCGGACCGACGTTCCCGGGCTCGTGGTCCTGCGCAGCCTGACGAAGACCTGGGGGCTGGCCGGACTGCGCATCGGATATGTGCTGGCGTCCCCGGAGACCATCGGCGCCCTCGAACGCGCCCAGCCGCTGTGGCCCGTGTCCACGCCGGCGCTGGCCGCCGCTCAGGCGTGCGTGGGACCACAGGCCCTGGCGGAGGCGGCACACGCCGCGCACCGCATCGCCGCGGACCGGGCCCACCTCGTGGCGGGACTCTCCGGGATCGCCGGGCTGCAGGTCGTGCAGCCCGCCGAGGGACCCTTCGTCCTCGTACGGCTGCCCCGGGCCGCCGTCGTACGCCGGCACCTGCGCGACCTCGGGTACGCGGTGCGGCGCGGGGACACCTTCCCCGGGCTGGGCGAGGAGTGGCTGCGGCTGGCGGTCCGGGACCGGGCGACGGTCAGCTCGTTCCTCCGGGCGCTGGAGCAGGCGGTGACACGGGCGAACCGCTGAGCCGGGGCACCCGCTCCCGGGTGCCGTCCGGGAAGCGGATCTCCACGGTTCCGTCGGCGGCGACCGTCGCGCCGGCTCCTGTGCGCAGAGCGTGCGGATCGGCGCTGAGCACCACGAGGGTGACCAACAGGCCGGCGCCGTCGGGCCGCTGAAGAACAGGCGTCGCCGAGTGGTGTCCGCAGGCATTGGTCCCGACGGCCTGCGCGACCGTGCCGTCGGCACCGCTCCAGCCGTACAGCCCGACGATCGCGCTGGTCAGACCGTCGGCGCGGCGGGCCAGCGCCCAGCCGGGCCCGGTGCAGGCAACCGGCGGCGCGGTGTCGTCGGCCACGGACCAACCGCCCTCGCGCACCGGTGCGTCGGACGCTACGTCGAGACGGTGCACCCGCACCTCCCACGGGCCGTTCACCACGCTGACCGTCTCGATGCGATGGCCGCCGCCGGCCTGCCAGGAGGCGGCACGGCGGCCCTCGGCACCGAGGGGGTGGATACGGCCGCGCGGGGACGGTGTGCCGTCGGCGGCCAGAACGGCGATGTGGTTGTCGGGGCCCGGTGTCTCGGGGGCCGTGGCGCTGGAGTAGGCGAGCCTCGCATAGTGCGGGCTGTCCTCGGCCGTGGCGGGCGGGGGCGGCAGCCGGTCACTGCCGTGGTTGACCAGCCGTACGATCCCGTCGGCCGCGGTGGAGTGCAGCAGCCAGCCCGGTGCGGGCAGCGCCAGGCACACGTCCGTGGTGTCCACGGGGGCCGGTTCCTCGGGCGCCGTCCACACGGGGTGGTCCGCGGGCAGGAGCAGACCGAGGAAGGCCTTGCTCGCCCAGTACGGGGAGGCAGGGCCGGAGTACCGCTGGGTCACGCCGAGGAACGGCCGGTACCAGCCCAGCGTCAGCAGGCCCCGCTCGTCCGGCGCCCCGCGCTCGGCGAAGTGCTTCAGCGCGCCCGAGGCCAGGCGACGGGTGCGGCCCGGCGGCAGCGGCGTGGCGCCGGCGAGCGCGCCCGCCCAGAGCGGGGCGGTGGTGGCGAAGCGGTAGGTAAGGGAGCGGCCCTGGTGGACCGGGGCGCCGTCGGAGCCGAAGAAGTGCTGGTGGACGGCGAGGAATTCGCGCAGGCGCGCGCGATGCCGGGCCACCGTCTCCGGGTCCGCCCGCGGGCCCGCGATCCGCGCCCACAGCACCGGATACAGATGCAGCGCCCAGGCGTTGTAGTAGTCGAACTTCCGGCCGTCGCCGTCGGTGCACCAGCCGCCGCCCCGGTACCAGTCGTCGAGGCGGGCGAGCCCGGCGTCGATCTCGGCCCGGCTGTGCGGGGCCCCGACGGACGCGAGGAACTCCTCGGTGATGACCTGGAACAGCCGCCAGTTGGAGTCGTTGGCACGGGCGCCGACAAAACCGCCGAGCCAGTCGGCGACCTGCTCGCGTACGTGGTCGTCGAGGTGGTCCCACAGCCAGGGGCGGGACTCGTGCAGGGCGATGGCGATGGAGGCGGCCTCGACCATCGGCTGGGCGCGGTCGGTGATGGGCGGCCAGTGTTCCCCGTCGTGCGGGTCGGTGCCGGCGGCGAGTCCGGTGGCGTACCGCTCGATCAGTTCGGGACCGACTCGTCCGCCCGAGCCCGCGATGCGGAACGCGGCGAGCAAGAAGGAACGCGCGAAGCCTTCCAGGCCGTCGGACCAGGGGCCGGAGTGGCTGGGTGGCCCCGGAAGGTGGTACTGGGCGAAGCCGGGTGAGGCGTAGGGCAGCAGCCCGTCGAGCAGCCGATCCGCGATTGCCTCCCAGTGGGCGCGGGTCCAGCCGGTGACCGGCGAGAGGAGGGAGTCGAGCTCAGGCAGGCGCGTCGGGTCGGGGAGCGACACATGAGGGGCGCTCATACGGGGGTGGATCCTCCTTTGTCGGGTGGCCCGCTCCCCAGTCGGGGGCGGGTGCAACGCCCTGTAGGGGCGCGGGGCTGCATCGATATGCGGCTCCGCCGCGTGGGCGCGACCAGCCACAACTCACCCGCAGTCGCCTACGGCGCCCCGCGCGAAGCGACGCTACGGCGCACAACGATGTGCGTACCGAGCAGATGATGATTCCCACCGGCATGCTCGGGATCACGCAAAGCGATACGCACGGCGGCACGACCAAGCTCCTCCGCAGGAGTACGCACCGTGGTGAGCGGTGGATTGAAATCCTCGGCCAGCGGAATGTCGTTGTACCCGACAACAGAGATGTCATCGGGGACGCTCAGCCCAGCGTCGGCAATCGCGCGGAGCGCCCCCGCAGCGACCATGTCGTCCCCAGCGAACACAGCCGTGAACTCCCGCGTCTCCTTGAGCAGTTCGGTCATCGCACGCAGCCCGGCCGCACGCCCGAGCCCACAGTCGACCACGCGGCCGGCGCTCCGCGGCAACCCATGCTCGGCGAGCGCCGCCCGATACCCTGCGACGCGGGCGTCGAGCGCCGTGTTGCCAGGGAGTCCACCGAGGAACACGATCCGCCGGTGCCCGGCGGACAGCAGGTACCCGGTGATGGCCCGCGCCCCCGCCTCGTTGTCGAACTCGACGACCAGCGCCGGAATATCAGGATCCGGCGCCGGTCGCCCGCACAGCACAAGCCGGCCTCCGGAGGAGTCCAGCGCCTGCGCATAGTGAGCCACGCGCGAGCGATACGCGTCGTCCTCGACGACCCCGCCCACCAGGATCACCAGCCGTGCCCCCTCCTCCCGCATCAGCTGCACGAACTCCATCTCGCGCTGCGGATCCCCGCCGGTCGCGCCGACGACACACAGCCAGCCCCGGTCGGCGGCCTCCGCCTCCACGCCCTCGGCGACCTGGGCATAGAAGGGGCTGGTGACCTGGCGGACGACGACCGCGGCCATCTTCCGGCCGCCGCCCACCAGCGCCCGCGCATGCGCGTTGGCGACGTAGTCGAGGTCGCGGGCGGCGCGCAGCACACGGGCCCTGGTCGCCGTGGGCACCGGGTGGTTGCCGCTGAGCGCACGGGACGCGGTGGCCATGGACACGCCGGCCCGTTCGGCGACGTCGCGGATCGTGACCCGCCGTTTGGCGCCCATGTCGTTCCCCATCCCCCGCGTCTCCCCTTCCTACCAGTGGTTCTTCAGGTGTTGGCCGCGTAGTCCTGCGCGAACTCCTCGGCCATTCTGTCGCCGCCCCGGTCCCGCCACCGCTTCACCGTCGCGTCCCATTCGGACAGCGGGATGCGGCCCGCGACGATGCCGGTGACGGTGTCGTCGAGAAGCGCCTTGAGCGTGGTGCCCTGGGCGTTGTTCGTGCGGGACTGCAGGCCGAAGGAGGCGTTGCGGATGGCGTGCGGGACGACCTTCTGCTGCCAGGCGTGCAGGGCCCGTACGGCGTCGGGCATGCCGGGCACGAACAGCACCTGGGGGCCTTCGGCGAGGTACTTCAGCGGCAGGTTGGTGTTGTTCTCGACCTCTCCGAGCTTGGTGGGCTCGGGCGAGCCGTCCTTGGCGCGGGTGAAGTGGGTGCCCTCGACGCCGTAGTGGACGAGTTCCCACTCCTGGCTGCCGAAGGGGGCGGCGAGGTAGTCGAGGATGCGCAGCAGCAGCTCGATGCGTTCCTTCTTCGCCTTCTTCAGCACGGTGTAGCCGAAGGAGCGGCGGGCGGCGACGATGCCGCCGGGCTCGCCGCCGACGCTGTACGGCAGTGCCGCGGCCGGGGTCAGCTTGCCCTTCGACTCCTGGTACTTGGGCAGGTAGGCGCCGAAGCCGTCCTGCATGGAGCCGACGGTGCCGTTGTAGTAGAGCGTGGTCAGGTCGATCTGGGAGATGGACGTGGCGTCGGGGTGGTACGAGCCGTTCTTGCGGAGCTGCGCCTGGAAGGCGATGGCCGCCTTGTAGCGTTCGTCGGCCCAGCCCGGCTGGAAGGTGCCGTCCTTGGTGACGGCCCAGCCCTGGGGCGCGTTGTGGGCGGCGGAGTGCACGGCGTTGCCGAACAGGGAGCCCTGGGCCGCGCCGAGGGCGTATGTCCGGCCGCTCGTCGCCTGCTTGGCCACGGCGGCGAAGTCGTCGGACGTCCAGCCCTCCGCCATGCCCGCGTCGGTGAACATGCCCTGGTTGATCCAGAGGGTGGAGCCGGGCAGCGGGCGTTCCAGGGGGATGCCGTAGATGCGGCCGCCGATGCGGCCCATGTCCTGCCAGGCGTGGGTGGGGATGTTCGCGAGGTTGGGATAGGCCTCGATCGCGTCGCCGGACAGGAACGGTGTGAGGTCCTCGGCGCGCCGCTGCACGAACTCGGCCTCGCGGGGCAGCACGAACCCGGAGAAGAGGTTGATGACGTCCGGCAGGGAGTCGGCGTCGCCGGCCATCACGGTGGCCATCTTCTTCTGGTAGTCGGCCTGGGAGACGATCGTGTACTCGATCTTCACCCCGAGGGCCTTCTCGACCGCGGCCCAGAACCGGTTGGCGGAGGCCGGTTTCGGGGGTGTGCCGAACGAGACCGACATGACCTTGATGGTGGAGCCGTCGCCCGGGGTGCGGGCGACGGACTTGACCAGGTCGGAGGGGTAGGAGGTGTAGCCGGCCTGGACTCCCGCCTGCGTGGCGGCGAGGTCCGGCTTGGGGCCGGTCGCGGGCTTGTACGCGGGCCAGGGCGCGAGCTTCTTGCCCGCGTTGGAGACGTCGCTGTCGCCTCCGGAGGAGGAGCAGGCGGTCAGCAGACCGGGGACGGAGACCGCGGCGCCACCGGCGGCGAGGGAACGCAGCAGGGTACGTCGGGACATGCGGGGCATGGGAGACCGACCTTTCTGAGTGCGGCTCTTGATGGGGTGTCAGCTCTTGATGGCGCCGGTGAGCACGCCCTTGGTGAAGTACTTCTGCAGGAAGGGATAGACGAGCAGGATCGGCACGGTGGCGATCACCAGTACCGCCATCTGTACGGTCTGCGGGGCCGTGATGGTGGCCTCGCCGGTGGTCGCGTCGGTGAGCCCGGATCCGGCCACCACATAGGTGCGCAGCACCTGTTGCAGGGGCCAGTGGTCGCTCTCCAGATAGAGCGAGGCGTAGAACCAGGAGTTCCAGTACGCCACCGCGTAGAACAGACCCACGACGGCGAGCGCGGCCTTGGACAGTGGCAGCACGATCGAGAACAGCACCCGCCAGTCCCCCGCCCCGTCGAGGCGTGCCGCCTCGTACAGCTCCTCGGGGATGCCCTGGAAGAAGCCCCGCAGGACGACGAGGTTGAACACGTTCACCAGGACGGGCAGGACCAGGGAGGCGTAGTTGTCCAGCAGGCCCAGCTCCTTGACCAGCAGGAAGCTGGGGATCATGCCGGGCGGGAAGAGGAACGTGAACAGGATGAGCAGCAGCACCGGTCGGCCGCCGAACACGCCGGGGCGGGACAGCGCGTAGGCGAGGGTCACCGTGCAGGCGAGGCTGAGGAGGGTGCCGACGATCGTGACTCCGGCACTGACGCCGAGGGCGTGGGTGACGATGCCGCCGTCGAGGATGTCCCGGTACGCGTCCAGGGACGGCTCGGTCGGCCACAGCACCCAGCCGCCGTTGGCGACGACCTCGTCCGTGGAGGCCAGCGACGTCGACACGATCACCAGGAACGGCACGCACACCAGCAGCACGACCGCGGCGAGCGCGAGGACCTTGCCGGCCTGGGTGAGGGGCCGGGGCTTCTCCAGCCAGCCCGGCCGTGCGGATGCGCTCACTTGTAGACCCCCTGTTCGCCCAGGCGGTGGGCGACCTTGTTGGCGGCGTAGACGAGGAGGGCGCCGATGACGCCCTTGAACAGGCCCGCGGCGGCGGCGAATCCGTAGTCGCCGCCGACGATGCCCTGGTAGTAGACGAAGGTGTCGATGATCTCGGCGGCCTCGGGACCGACCGCGTCGCGTTGCAGCAGCATCTGCTCGAAGCCGACGGAGAGGATGTCGCCGAGCCGCATGATGAGCAGCAGCACGATCACCGGGCGGATGGCGGGCAGGGTGACGTGCCAGAAACGCCGCCAGGGACCCGCCCCGTCGATCGCGGCGGCCTCGTACTGCTGCTCGTCGACCTGGGACAGCGCGGCGAGGAAGATGATCGTGCCCCAGCCGGCGTCCTTCCAGATGACCTGGGCGACGACGAGCGGCTTGAAGGCGTCGGGGTTGCCGATGATGTCGACGGTGTGCAGCCCGGCGCCGCTCAGGGTGCTGTTGAGCAGTCCGGTGTCGCCGAGTACCTGCTGGAAGAGGGCGACGACGATCACCCATGAGATGAAGTGCGGCAGATACGCCACCGACTGCACGAAGCGCCGGACCGTGCTCCACGTCAGGCTGTGCAGGAGCAGGGCGAGCGCGAGCGGCACCGGGAAGTAGAAGACCAGCTGGAGGACGGCGATCCAGAGGGTGTTGACGACGGAGGACCAGAAGGCCCCGTCCTCGAACATGCGCTGGAAGTTGCCCAGTCCGACCCAGGGGCTGCCCCACAGGCCGTCGAAGGGCACGTACTCCTTGAACGCGATGACGTTGCCGACCAGTGCGCCGTAGTGGAACAGCAGGAAGTAGGCGAGGCCGGGCAGCATGAGCAGGAAGAGAGTTCGGCTCCGTCCGTGAAAGCGTTTTCGCCGGACAACGGCCACGGTTCCCCCTCATGTCTCTGGATCGGCGTGAGGGGAAGTTAAAGCGCTTTCATTCGGCAGTCAACAGCTCTGACACAGAAAAGACGTTGGCCCACGTCAAGGCTGGCGCCTCGACGTGGGCCACAGGGTGAAAACGCTTCCACTCTCCTGGCTTACGTCAGCTCCGCTTGCGACGCGCCAGAGCCACCGCTCCCCCGCCCGCCGCCAGCAGCGCGACGGCGCCGCCCGCGATGTACGGAGTCATCGAGCTGCCGCCCGTCTCGGCCAGACCCGACTCGGCGGGCGCACCCTGGGGCTTCACGTCACCGGCCGGATCCGCGCTCGGCGACGCGGCCTGCTCCGCAGGAGCCGCCGGCGCTTCGCAGGTCGCCTTCGCGAGCGTCAGCGTGCCCTCGACCTCGGCGACGTTCAGCTTCAACGGGTTGACGGAGACCTTGAGTTCGAGGGCGGTGGCGGCCGCCGTACGGGAGGTCGTCTCCCGCTGCGAGAGGTCCAGCCGCACCTCGCCCACGCCCGGGACCGTGACGTTGGTCGGGCCGCCGGCGGTGAGCGTCACGCGCTTGCCCAGTACCGTCACGGCGCCCAGCACGTTGGAATCGGCGACCGGCGCCTCCCCGGCCGCGCAGGTCGCCGTCGAGGTGACGCCCTCGACCTCGATGAGGGACAGCAGCGGCAGACCGGGGACGTGGAGCTGGACGTTGGCCAGCCGTGTGGAGCCCTCCGCCTTCTCGGCGGTCACCGTCGCCTTGGCCTGCGCCACGTCCGCGCGCAGCACGGTGAACGGGTTTCCGCCGTCGACGCCGTCCAACTGGGCGGTCAGCGCGGTCTTCTCGGCGCTCTGCGGCGCCTGCACTTCGTTGAGGGAGACCGCGAGCGGGACGTTCACGGTCTTGTTGAGCAGGGACACATCGAGCCCGGTGCGCAGCACCACGGCGCTCGCGCGGCCCTCGTCACCGGTCGCGTGGGCGGAGCCCGCGCCGGCCAGGACCGCGGGACCGGCGGCCAGGGCGGTGGCCGTCGCGACGGTCGCGAAACGGCGTACGGGCATGCGGAAGTTCTTGCCGTTCAAGGTGGGGACCCCCAGAGGAGACTTGCTCGGGACCCGGCAAGAATTGCGCACCTAGAGTGAACAGTCAGCACTCCGGTGGGACTTCACCCCAAAGTGGTGTTTCCGTGAACCTTTTCGAATCGCCCGGCACGGGTGTTCCTCGAAGTCACCCCCGTACCTCCTTCTGTGCGAGCGCGCACGTTGACGCACCGGCACAGGGGCCGGAGTGGGCAACGAGGGAGTACGGACTTCGGTAACTCTGCGTCAACTAACCGACGACCCGCCCGTTCAGCACGATCCGCCGAGGCGCCGCCAGGATGCGTACGTCCGCTCGCGGGTCGGACGCGTACACCACGAGGTCCGCCGCCGCCCCCTCCTCCAGGCCGGGGCGGCCGAGCCACTTGTGGGCCGCCCAGGTCGTCGCCGAGAGCGCCTCGACCGGTGGGATGCCGGCGGTGACCAGTTCCGCGACCTCGGCCGCCACCAGGCCGTGGGGCAGGGTGCCGCCCGCGTCCGTGCCGACGAAGACGGGGATGCCGGCGTCGTACGCCGAGCGCACGGTGTCGTAGCGCCGCTCGTGCAACCGTCGCATGTGCTCCGACCAGCGCGGGAACCTGGCCTCGCCGCCGTCGGCCAGCTTCGGGAAGGTGGCGATGTTGACCAGGGTCGGGACGATCGCCACGCCTCGCGAGGCGAAGAAGGGGATCAGGTCCTCCGTCAGGCCCGTCGCGTGCTCGATGCAGTCGATGCCCGACTCGACCAGGTCCCGCAGGGAGTCCTCGGCGAAGCAGTGGGCGGTCACGCGGGCGCCGAGGCGGTGCGCCTCGGCGATTCCCGCCTCCACCGCCTCGCGCGGCCAGCAGGCCGACAGGTCGCCCACCTCGCGGTCGATCCAGTCGCCGACCAGCTTCACCCAGCCGTCGCCGCGCCGGGCCTCCTGGGCGACGTAGGCGACCAGGTCGTCCGGTTCGATCTCGTGCGCGTAGCCGCGGATGTAGCGGCGGGTGCGGGCGATGTGCCGGCCGGCCCGGATGATCTTCGGCAGGTCCTCGCGGTCGTCGATCCAGCGGGTGTCGGAGGGTGAGCCGGCGTCGCGGATCAGCAGGGTGCCCGCGTCGCGGTCGGTCAGGGCCTGCTTCTCCGCGATGTCGTCGTCGACGGGGCCGTGCGCGCCGAGGCCGACATGGCAGTGCGCGTCGACGAGGCCGGGCAGGGCCCAGCCCTCGACGGTACGGATGTCGCGGGCGCCGACGGGACGGTCGTAGGAGATCCGGCCGTCGACGACCCACAGCTCGTCCCGGACGTCGTCGGGTCCGACGAGCACCCGTCCCTTCACCCGCAGCACAGCGCCATTCCTCATGAGCTGCACTGTAGTCAGGCGGGCCCTACTCGCTCTTCCCGCCCACCTGGTCCGAGGTCTCCTCCTCCACGTCCGCCATCGCCGGGTCGAGGAGCCGGGACAGGAAATGGCGCGTGCGCTCGTGCTGCGGGTTCGCGATGACCTGGTCGGGGGTGCCGTCCTCGACGATCACGCCGCCGTCCATGAAGACGACCCGGTCGGCGACCTCGCGGGCGAAGGTCATCTCGTGGGTGACGACCATCATCGTCATGCCCTCGTTCGCGAGCATGCGCATGACGGCCAGGACGTCCCCCACCAGCTCCGGGTCGAGCGCCGAGGTCGGCTCGTCGAACAGCATCACCTCGGGGCCCATCGCCAGCGCGCGGGCGATGGCGACGCGCTGCTGCTGGCCGCCGGAGAGGGAGGAGGGGTAGGCGGTCGCCTTCTCCGACAGGCCCACACGCTCGAGGTTCTCGGCGGCGACCCGGGCAGCCTCCGCCTTGCCCCGCCCGAGCACCCGGCGCTGCGGCAGCGTGAGGTTCTCGGTCACCGTGAGGTGCGGGAAGAGGTTGAACTGCTGGAAGACCATGCCGATCCGGCGGCGTACCGCGTCGATGTCGACATCGGGGTCGGTGACCTCCGTACCGCCGACGAAGACCTGACCCTTGGTCGGCTCCTCCAGGAGGTTTACACAGCGCAGCAGCGTCGACTTGCCGGAGCCGGACGGGCCGATGACACAGACGACCTCGCCCTGACCGATCTCCAGGTCGATGCCGCGCAGCACCTCGTTGTCGCCGAAGGACTTGTGCAGTTCGCGGATCTCGATTTCCGGACGGCTCATTTCACGGCCTCCTGGGCCTTCGCCTCCATACGGCGTACGACGAAGCCGAGCGGGATCGTGACCAGCAGGTAGCACAGGCCGGCGACCAGGATCGGCGTGGAGTTGGCGGTCTGGCTGGCGAGGTCGCGGCCGAACTTGGACAGCTCCCGCTCCTCCAGGGTGACACCGAGGAACAGCACCAGCGAGGAGTCCTTGAAGAGCAGGACGAGTTCGTTGGTGAGGGGCGGCAGGATGATCCGGAAGGCCTGCGGGAGGATGATCGAGACCATGGCGCGGGCGGGCGAGAAGCCCAGGGAACGGGCCGCCTCCATCTGCCCCTTGGGCACCGCCTGGATGCCCGCACGGAACGTCTCTGCCATGTACGCGGCGGCCACCAGGCCGAGCGCGAGGGCGACCTTGCCGTACGTTCCGCCGGGGATCTCGGTGCCGGGGAAGGCCAGCGGGACGGCCACGCCGATGAAGATGAAGATCAGCAGGGCGGGCAGGCCGCGGAAGATCTCGATGTAGATGCCGGCGATCCAGCGGTACGGACCCACGGAGGACAGCCGCATGAGGGCCAGGACCATGCCGAGCACCAGGCCGACCAGGAAGCCGGACAGCGTGTACAGCACGGTGTTCTTCAGCGCCAACGTGATGACGTCCGGGAACATCTGCTCGGCGATGTCCTGCTGGGCGAACTGGTTCTGCAGCCGGTCCCAGTCGGCCCCGACCGCGAGGGCGACCAGGGCGCCGACGAAGACGACATACTGCACACCGCGCGAGAGACGGCGCTTCTGACGCCGGGTCAGGCCCTTCTTCTTCGGCTGTACCGTGACCTCGGTCATGAGGCGGACGGGGAGGCCGCGGACTCCTCGTACGGACCGATCCACTGCTCGTACAGCTTCTTGTACGTACCGTCGGCCTTGGCGTCCGCGAGGGCCTTGTTGACGGCCTTGAGCAGCGGCTCGTTGCCCTTCTTCACCGTGAAGCCGTACTGCTCGCCGGTGTTGATCTGCTCGGCGACCTCGAAGGCGTCGGCGTTGGCCTGGTCCTTGAGCCAGCCCTGGACGACCGGGTAGTCGATGACGACGGCCTCGACCTGGCCGGTGCGCAGGCCGTTGAGGACGGCGTCGGAGGACTCGAAGGAGACCGGGTCGAGGCCCTGGCTCTTGGCGTAGTCCTCGCCGGTGGTCTGCGCCTGGGCGCCGACCTTCTTGCCCTTGAGGTCGGCGAAGGAGCCGATGCCGCTCTTCTTGTCGGCCAGCACGGCCTGGGTCGCCTCGAAGTACGGGTCCGAGAAGTCGACGTTCTTCTTGCGCTCCTCGGTGATGGTCATGCCCGCGGCGGCGAGGTCGCACTGGCCGGCGTTGAGGGACCCGCCGGTCTTGAAGTTCTCGAAGGGCTGGTCGACGATCTGCTGCTTTACGCCCAGGTCCTCGGCGACCAGGTCGATCAGCGAGACGTCGAAGCCCTGCACCTTGCCGTCGATCTCCGACTGGAAGGGCGGGTAGGGCAGGTGGGTGCAGGTGGTGAGCTGACCTGCCTTGACCACCTCGACCCCGCCGGCGGCGGTCTTGGTTCCGCTGCCGCCGGCGTCGTCCGACGAGCAGCCGGCCACGAGCAGCAGCCCGGCCGTCGCGGTGGTGGCGGCCAGAATGCGGGCCCGGCGCCCGAGGACCGTGTTCACGGGGACCTCCTGTGAGGGAACTGAGAGTTCCGATTATAAGGAGAACTTTGAACCACTCAAACCAATCCCATGGCGGCGAGGCCGTCCGGCCTGAGAAGTCTCCGGTAACAGGGGTGTGCGGCCCGCCGGTTACCCTCGACAGGGTCGACCCCGTGAGCGAAGAGAGCACCGCCGTGACCCACCCCCTCCTGGACCTGGCCCCGCTGACCGCAGCGCACTTCGCCGCCATCGAGGACCGGGTGGCCCGGCTGCTCGGCACCCGCCAGGACGTGGTGATCATGCAGGGGGAGGCGCTGCTGCCGCTGGAGGGCGCGATCCGCGCCACGGCCGGTCCCGGGACGGCGGCACTGAACGTGATCACCGGACCGTACGGGCAGACCTTCGGGAACTGGCTGCGGGACTGCGGGGCGACCGTGATCGATCTCGCGGTGCCCTTCCACACGGCGGTCACGGCCGGGCAGATCCGGGCGGCCTTCGCCGAGCACCCGGAGATCGACTTCGTGTCCCTGGTGCATGCGGAGGCGGCAACCGGCAACACCAACCCGGTCGCGGAGATCGGCGAGGTGGTGCGGGAGCACGGGGCGCTGTTCTACCTGGACGCCGTCGCCTCCATCGGGGCCGAGCCGGTGCTGCCGGACGCGTGGGGCGTGGACCTGTGCGTCATCGGGGCGCAGAAGGCGATGGGCGGTCCCGCCGGGGTGTCGGCGGTGTCGGTGAGCGAGCGCGCCTGGGCCCGTATGACGGCGAACCCGAACGCCCCGCGCCGCTCCTACCTCTCCCTGCTGGACTGGAAGGAGCGCTGGATCGACGCCGGCCGGACGTCCCTGCTGCACGCGCCGGCCCAGCTGGAGATGCTGGCCCTCCAGGCGTGCGTCGAGCGGATCGAGGCGGAGGGACCGCAGGCGGTGATGGCCCGGCACGCGGCCGCCGCGGCGGCGAGCCGCGCGGGGGCGCTCGCGCTGGGCGGTGGCCTGGAGCCGTATGTGTACGAGGCCGCGGAGGCGGCGCCGGTCGCGACCACCCTGCGGGCACCCTCCGGCGTCGTGGCGTCGGAACTGGTGGCCAGGGCCCTGGAGAGCGACCCCGCGCTGCCGCTGGCCGCGGGCGGGGGCGCGCTGGCCAAGGAGATGATCCGCGTGAACCACTACGGCCCCGACGCGACGCCGGGCGCCGTCCAGGCGAGCCTGGCCGCCCTGGGCGCGGCCCTCTCCGAGAAGGGTCTGACGGTGGACCTCGATGCGGCGCGGCGGGCTGCCGAGGCCGCCTGGCAGTAAGCGCCGGGCACTCTCTTCACGGTTGATTTTCCGGGATTCCTTTTCCGCAATTTCAACCACTTAACCGGGAGCAGCTTCCCGTATTCTTCTGCCCGCTTTCCCCGACCCTAAACGCAAAGATTTCGCGAACACCAAGCGGCGTAATTCGGGCGGATCTCCTGAGGGTTACATGGTTGTGACGCGTTCCACATCGCGCCCGTTTTATGCACTATGCGGCCGACAAACTCGGGCATTTCGCCGCACCTTCGCGCGGCTGCACGCGCACGCGTGATAGCACAGGGGGCGCCGACACGTAAGCCCCTCCGGCCATGCAATTTCGAATTTCGCTCGGTAAATTCAATTCGCATGACTGCCGCACAAGCAGACCTGCACATCGACCGTCCGGCGGTTTCGGACGGGGCCGCTGTCTGGCGGCTCGCCAAGGAATCCGGAACCCTCGACCTGAACTCCTCGTACAGCTATCTGCTGTGGTGCCGGGACTTCGCCGCCACGTCGGCGGTGGCGCGGGCGGACGACGGGGCGGCCGTCGGCTTCATCACCGGGTACCTGCGGCCGGACCGCCCGGGGACCCTGCTGGTGTGGCAGGTGGCCGTCGACGCCGCGTACCGCGGACGTGGGCTGGCGGCGCGGCTGCTCGACGGACTGACCGCCCGGGTCGCCGCAGAGCAGGGGCTGACCTCCGTCGAGACCACCGTCACCCCGGGCAACACCCCCTCCGAGCGGCTGTTCACCTCGTACGCCGCCCGGCACGGCGCCCGCGTCGAGCGTGAGGTGCTGTTCGACACGGGACTGTTCCCGGACGGCCCGCACGACCCCGAAGTCCTGTACCGCATCGGCCCGTTGACCCACCTCTCGCAGTGACCCGTCGCCATTGACCGTTGCAACTGACCGTCGTATGACCGTCGCAATGAGGAGCGATTCTCCGTGACCATCACCCAGCCCGACCTCAGCGTCTTCGAAACCCTGGAGTCCGAGGTGCGCAGCTACTGCCGCGGCTGGCCCACCGTCTTCGACCGGGCGCGCGGCAGCCGCATGTACGACGAGGACGGCCACGAGTACCTCGACTTCTTCGCCGGAGCCGGCTCGCTCAACTACGGGCACAACAACCCCGTCCTCAAACGGGCCCTGCTCGACTATCTGGACCGGGACGGCGTCACCCACGGTCTCGACATGTCGACCACGGCCAAACGCGCCTTCCTGCAGACCTTCCAGGACCTGGTGCTGCGGCCGCGCGACCTGCCGTACAAGGTCATGTTCCCGGGCCCGACCGGCACCAACGCCGTGGAGTCCGCGCTGAAACTGGCGCGCAAGGTCAAGGGTCGCGAGGCCATCGTGTCCTTCACCAACGCCTTCCACGGGATGTCCCTCGGGGCCCTCGCCGTGACCGGCAACGCCTTCAAGCGGGCCGGGGCCGGTATCCCGCTGGTGCATGGCACGCCGATGCCCTTCGACCACTACCTCGACGGCAAGGTCGAGGACTTCCTGTGGTTCGAGCGGCTCCTCGAGGACCAGGGCTCCGGGCTCAACCAGCCCGCCGCCGTGATCGTCGAGACCGTGCAGGGCGAGGGCGGGATCAACGTGGCCCGGGCCGAGTGGCTGCGCTCGCTCGCCGAGCTGTGCCGGCGCCGCGACATGCTGCTGATCGTCGACGACATCCAGATGGGCTGCGGGCGCACCGGCGCGTTCTTCTCCTTCGAGGAGGCCGGGATCGTGCCCGACATCGTCACCGTGTCGAAGTCCATCAGCGGCTACGGGCTGCCGATGTCGCTGTGCCTGTTCAAGCCGGAGCTGGACGTGTGGGAGCCGGGCGAGCACAACGGCACCTTCCGCGGCAACAACCCGGCGTTCGTCACGGCCACCGCCGCGCTGGAGACGTACTGGACCGACGGCTCGGCCATGGAGAAGCAGACCCGCGCCCGCGGCGAGCAGGTCGAGCAGGCGCTGATCGCCATCACCGAGGAGAACCTGGCCGACGTCAAGGAGTACCGGGGCCGCGGGCTGGTGTGGGGCATGGAGTTCCACGACAAGGGCCGGGCCGAGCGCGTCGCCCGCCGCGCCTTCGAACTCGGGCTGCTGATCGAGACGTCCGGCCCCGAGAGCGAGGTCGTCAAGCTGCTGCCCGCCCTCACCGTCACCCCCGAGGAGCTGGACGAGGGCCTGCGCGTCCTCGCCCGTGCCGTACGCGAAACCGTCTGAGAAAAGGAGCTGTTCAGCACCGTGATCGTCCGTTCGTTCAAGGACATCGAAGGCACCGACCGGCATGTGAAGGCCGCGTCCGGCACCTGGGAGAGCAAACGCATCGTCCTCGCCAAGGAGAAGGTCGGCTTCTCGCTGCACGAGACGATCCTGTACGCGGGGACGGAGACGTCGATGTGGTACGCCAACCACATCGAGGCCGTGGTCTGCGTGCAGGGCGAGGCCGAACTGACCGACCACGAGACCGACCGGACGTACACGATCACGCCCGGGACGATGTACCTCCTCGACGGCCACGAGCGGCACACGCTGCGCGTCAAGGAGGACTTCCGCTGTATCTGCGTCTTCAACCCGCCCGTGACCGGACGGGAGGACCACGACGAGAACGGCGTCTACCCCCTGCTCACCGAACCCGAGGAGGTGTGACATCCCCATGACGACCAGCACTGTCACGGATCTCTACCCCAGCCGCGGCACCACCGAGGTGTCCGTCCCCCGCAAGGACCCCGTCGTCTGGAGCGCGCCCGGCACCCCCGGGCCGATCGACGTCGCCGGTCTCCAGTCCTACGAGCGGGACGGCTTCCTCGCCATCGAGGAACTCATCACCGACGACGAGGTCGCCGTCTACCAGGAGGAGTTGAACCGGCTGGTGGCGGACCCGGCGATCCGGGCCGACGAGCGGTCGATCGTCGAGCCGAAGTCGCAGGAGATCCGGTCCGTCTTCGAGGTGCACAAGATCAGCGAGGTGTTCGCCGCGCTCGTGCGCGACGAGCGGGTCGTCGGGCGGGCCCGGCAGATCCTCGGCTCGGACGTGTACGTCCACCAGTCGCGGATCAACGTCAAGCCGGGCTTCGGGGCCAGTGGCTTCTACTGGCATTCGGACTTCGAGACCTGGCACGCCGAGGACGGTCTGCCGAACATGCGGACGGTGTCCGTCTAGATCGCGCTGACCGAGAACTACGACACCAACGGCGGGCTCATGATCATGCCGGGCTCGCACCGGACGTTCCTGGGATGCGCGGGGGCCACGCCGAAGGACAACTACAAGAAGTCGCTGCAGATGCAGGACGCGGGCACACCCTCGCACGAGGCGCTGACCGCGATGGCCTCGCAGTACGGCATCAAGTTGTTCACGGGCAAGGCCGGTTCGGCGACCTGGTTCGACTGCAACTGCATGCACGGGTCGGGCGACAACATCACGCCGTTCCCGCGCAGCAACGTCTTCATCGTCTTCAACAGCGTGGAGAACGCAGCGGTCGAGCCGTTCGCGGCGCCGGTGCGGCGGCCGGAGTTCATTGGGGCGCGGGACTTCACGCCGGTGAAGTGACGTAGTCGGACGTGTCGGGTCGGGGCCCCTCCTGGAGGGGCCCCGACCCGTTGCATTGCCGTCTACAGCCACGCCAGCGACGCCGCGCGCTCCAGTACGTTCCGTACGGCCGACTCGTCGCCGGCCGCTCCGCGCGGGACCTCCTGCGGTGGGTACCGTCCGCCGACCAGCAGGCAGAAGTCGACCGGATCCAGGGCGAGTTCGGCGCGGACGGGTTCGGCGTCGGAGCCCAGCACCCATTCCGGGCCGCCGGTCACGGAGAAGAGGACGGGCGGTGCGGTGGGCCCGAGGGCCGCGCCGAGGATGCGCACCGCGAGCCGGATCAGGTGCCGCAGGTGTTCCTCGGGCGGCGGCGGGACGGCCAGGCCCAGGGCGCGGCCGATGTCGTCGGTGTGGATCCAGGTCTCGAAGGCGCGCACGAGGAAATGGTCGGCGACCGGCAGCCGCAGCCCCATCAGTGTCACCGCACGGGCGGCCGACTGCGCATCGCGGGCCTCGGGTGCGCTGAGCAGGGCGGCCGCCTGCGCGGACCAGGCAGCGACGGTCTCCCCGGGCGGGCGCCCGCGCTCGTGGGCGATCACCTCGGCGGTACGCCGGTTCCAGGCGGCGTCCCAGGGCGTGCCCTCCTCGATCCCGGAGGGCGGCCGGCCGGTGTCGACCCCGAGCTCCGTCGCGAGCGGCTCGTCGGCGGCGAGCAGGTGGGCCACGGTCGCGTGCACGTCCCAGTCGTGCACGACCGGCGTACCCCACCGGCCGTCCCCCTCGGCCAACAGCGCCTTCAGCCCGGCGACGGCAGCGGCGTAGGGGGCGGCATGCGGGGCGACGGCAGGGGCGGCGGCCCGGTGGCGAAGGGCACGGGACAGGACGGTGGAGGAGAGACCCTTCGACGCAGACGCGGTCGGCACCGGCCCTTCCAGCATCCGTACCACTGCCCTCAGCCGTTCCGCCTCCCTGGCGCATGTTTCGCAGGTGGCGAGGTGGGGCGGGATCGTCTTCTCGTCGGCCGGTTCCAGGGCGCCGAAGGCCCAGGCGGCCAGGAGTTCCCGTACGGCGTCGTGATCGGTGGTCACCGTGTGCCTCCTTCCACTGCTGCCATCATGCGCCCCTTTCGAGGGTCGGGTCCGGCGGGTCGGCCAGGGATTCGGCCAGGGTGCGCAGGGCGGTGCGCAGGCGGGTCTTGGCGGTGCCCTCGGGGATGCCGAGTTCCACGGCCGCCTGCCGGTAGGTGCGGCCGGCGAAGTAGGCCAGGTGCACCACCTCCCGTTGCGGCTGCGGGAGTTCGGCGAGGGCGGAGTGCAGCAGCAAGGAGCGTTCCCGGTCCACGACCGTCTCGTCGGGTCCGGGACCGGGCTCCGGGATGGCGTGCAGCGCGGAGTCGTCGGCGCGGGCGTCCTTGCGGTGCCGGGCCTCGCTGCGCACCCAGTCCACGGCCCGCCGGTGGGCGAGCAGGGACAGCCAGGTGCGCAGCGAGCCACGGCGCGGGTCGAAGGCGTACGGCCTGCTCCACAGCTGGGCGAAGACCTCCTGCGCCACGTCCTCCGCGGCGGCCGCGCTGCGCGTCACCCGCACGGCGACGCGCCGCACCAGCCCGCCGTACGCCGTGTACACCTCGGCCAGCGCGGACTCGTCGCCGTACACCAGCCGCCGGTGCAGTTCCGCGTCGGCCCCGACGCCCGCCTGCTCCACCGGTCACCACCC
>NZ_JBQQCE010000146.1:0-20865 GCF_052245645.1 Streptomyces sp. KR55
ATCGTCTCGATCCCGGCTTCCAGGCTCTGGATGTGCGCGAGCTGGCCGCGCCGGGCGAGCGCCCACTGGTCGTGGGTGGCCTTCGTGATCGACCCGGCCCAGCGGGAGGAGGACTCCCCGGTCAGGGCCTGCTTGCGCTGCGCCCACTGCTCGGTGTCGTGATCGTGCCCGGCCGCGCACCGCGCCCTCAGGTCACGGGAGGCGAGCGAACCGAGGTGGTCGCCGACCAGGCGGAGAACCTTCTCGTCCCCGGCGGTCAGGCCCTTGAGCCGGGTACGGATTGCGACCCCCGAGGGGCCGGGCACCACGAACGGCGCCGCCACCTCCCGCAGTCCACCCACCACTTCACCCCCGATCCCGCATCGAAGAAATCCGTCACCACACCCAACGACCACCACCGCCGAAGGTCACGCATTCGATGCAAGAACTCCCGTTCCCTGCCAGGGGAGTGTGCCTGCCACTGCCCGGAGGCTCACTCGTACGCGCCCGAACACGCTCAAGTGCCGTCGATCGCCACCTGTTCACACCCCTACCGCCAGCAGCACCGGCACCGTAATCGGCTGCATCCCGAGCCGGACCCCGTCGTTCTGATCGTCGTCAGCCCAGATCGTCCATCGCATCGAGGGAGGCGATTCCGGCGGCCGCCACGGTTCTGCGGGCGGTCGGCAGGATGGCAGCTGTTCGGCAAGCCGGTGGACACCCGCAAGGAGTTCGGTTCCCCGGAGAACTGAGCCGACGAGGGCGGTCCGAGTCGATGCCCAACACCTGAGGACCGCCCCCCGTCCCTTCGAGGCCCCGTCGGCCTGTCTTTCCTCTAGAGTCGGGCTCTATGACGCAGGCACCGGCCCCAGGCCGCGGCGCGCGGTCCCGTGACGCGATACTGGACACCGCTGGCGACATGATGTCGCGCCACGGCTACGCCGCCACCTCCATCTCGATGATCTCCGCCGCGTGCGGTCTGCCGGTCAGCTCGATCTACTGGCACTTCGGCAGCAAGGACGGGATCTACGTGGCGGTGCTGGAGCGAGCCAGGACCGCGCTGCTGGCGGCGCTGCCCCCGGCCGAGGTGCCGGGCGCCGATGTCGCGCAGCGTCTGGACACCTTTCTCGCGGAGGTCGAGGACGCCTTCCAGCGTCACCCGCACGGTGTAAAGCTGCTGTTGGGGCTGGGCATGGTGCAGCAGGATGCCAGTGCGGCGGCCGTGGCCGAGGTGCGTCACTACCGCGACGCGCTGGTGACTTGGGCCCGCGATTCGGTGAGCTCCGTCTTCGCCCTGCGCGACCGCCCCGAGGTGGCGGACGAGTTGGCGCGCTTCACCCTGAGGATGGCGAGCGGAACCGCCGTGGCCCGTTGGTTCGAGCCGGGTACCGTCCTGGAGACCCGATCGCTGCGGGTGGCGCTGCTGGCGCTGGCGGCCCACCACGGCGTTCCGGTGCGGGGCGTCCTGGGCGAGGACGCCCCGTCGCGCGCCGTCACGACCAGGGAATGACGACCCGGTACTTGCCGCCCGGAGACTGTTCGGGTGGCTCGTGGGCGCGTTCGACGCTCACCTGGCCCGCCCCGTGGGCCGTGAGCAGGGCGACCATCTCCTTTCGCACCGTCGTCCACAGCCGGTCCCGATCGGCTCCTGCGGCGGACCGGATCCGCACGCGGAGATGGATGGGCGCCGTCTGGACGATCTGGAACAGGTCGATGTCCGGGATGCTCTCCAGGAGCGTCTCGAAAGCCATGGGCACGACAGAGACGGTGCCGCCGTCGCCGCGCGGGAAGGACAGCAGGTCGGCAGCGCGGCCGCGGACCTTGATCGCGGGGAGCGGGTCCCCGCACGGGCACGCGTCCGGGCGCAGTAGGACGCTGTCGCCGAGGTCGTAGCGCAGGATCGGCTGTGCCCATCGGCACAGGCTGGTCAGGAGCACGGTGAAGGACTCCTGACCGGGCGGGGTGGGGCGGTGGTCGGCGTCGACGGGCTCCAGGAGCAGCCAGTCGCTGTGGACGTGGAGCCATCCGAACGCGCAGCCGTAGGCCAGGGCGAGGCTCTCGTTGCAGCCGTAGCTGTTGACCACGTGCGCGCCGAAGGCCGAGCGGATCCTCTGGTGGTCGCGGTCACTGAGGCCCTCGGCCACCAGTGACACCACGGCCGGGGCGATGCGCAGCCGGCCCGTCAGCTGCTCGCCGGCGAGCAGCGCGATCACTGTGGCGTAGCCGCCCAGGAACGCCGGTCGGTAGCGGTTGAGTTGGTCCACCAGCTCGGACAGTGGTCTGTGCACCGACAACACCCGGCTGCCCCGCGCGTACAGGCGGCCGGCCGCGCGGGAGCGGGCGATGACCGTGTAGGCGGCCAGATGGCCGCTGGTGGCGACGATGTGCGCGGCCCGCATGCGGTGGGCGAGCAACCGGGCCGTCACCGAGGGGGTGAGGGTACGCCGGGCAGCTCGCAGCGACAGCGACCTGACGACCGCCGTCTCGCGGTCGTCGAGCAGGAACAGGCCGCGGTGGCCGGTGGTTCCCGACGTGGTGGTGACCAGGTATCTGCCCAGGAAGCGTTCTCCGACCCGTCGGGGGTCGGCGACGAAGGCCCGTACACGGTCGATCGTCACCTCGGGATCGGTGACCCAGTCGTCGAAGCGCGCCATCAGGATCTGCTTGCGTGTCACCGGCAGCAGGGCCGGGTCCTCGACGCGTTCGGGCAGGGTCCGGTACAACTCGCGGTAGTACGGGGAGTGGGCGCGGGCGAAGTCGACCATCGCGGCCAGGCGTTCCCGCTGTCGGCCCGCCAGGGCGTCCGGGCCCTGCCGCAGCGTCCGGCGCCCGTCCCGGATCAGGGCCAGCGTCGATGTCATCGCACGGCTCCTTGGAAAGTGGGGGAGGGCTGCCAGAACGCGCAGTGGTGATCGACCGCGAACCCGGTGGTGGGTCCGACCCGGTCCGGTGCCAGCACCTGGATGCGATCACCGTCGGCCGTGTAGCGCGGCCAGGCGGGAGCACCTGGCCCGTTGGGGTCGCCGGTGGCGACGAAGCGCGCCCAGTAGGCGGTCATCGTGGCGGACAGCCGCCGCTGGGCGGGCGTCAGGGGCGGTATCGCGTCCGTGGGGAAGAGATAGGCCAGCTCGGAGGCGTGGAAGGCACCCTGCGGCGTGTGCGGTGCCGGGATGAACGGCGGCGCCTGGGGGTCGTGGAACTCGTAGGCGTAGACGGGCGCCTGGTTGCTGTACAGCCGGCTGTCGGCCCGTGCCGGGCAGGCGAACCGCTGGTCGGTGCCGACGGCGGAGTAGGCCAGGTTCGCGGAGGGATACGCCGAGGCAGGGTAGGTGTCGAGGACCGCGGCCGAGCGGTTGCCGTGCTGGAGCCTGATGAGAGCGGCGTATGTGTCCGGAGTCAGCGGGCCGCCGCCGAGCCGAGCAGGCCCACGTACAGCGCGGTGAAGTAGCGGTATTCGTCGTGGGTGCTCCCGTTCAGCGTCGGCACCGCGTTGACGCGCCCCTCTGCCCATGCCGTCTGGGGTGGGCGGGGGAGGACGCGGGGCCCGGTGTTCGGGGCCCACAAGGATGCGGCCCCCGTGCCGGAGGTGCGGATGAGCTCGGTGGTGGGCACGGCACGCAGACAGTCCGCCGTGGTGGACGGGTCGGCGCAGCCGACCGAGGCAGCGAAGTCGTTCCCCTTCCGCTCGGCCGCGCCGAGTGTGAGCGGTGTCAGACCGCCATGGGAGGCGCAGCTTCCGCTCTGCTGGATCGCTCGGTGGAAGAGGTCTTTCGCGGTCGGCGAGGCGATGTGGAGGCAGGTGTCCGCCGAGCCGGCGGACTGGCCGCCCAGCGTCACGCGGTTGCGGTCGCCGCCGAAGGCACCGATGTTGCGCTGCACCCAGCGCAGCGCGGCCTGCTGGTCCATCAGGCCGTAGTCGCCTGAGGTGTGGTCCGCGCTCTCGGCCGACAGTGCGGGATGGGCGAGGAACCCCAGGGCTCCGAGGCGGTAGTTGACGGTCACCACGACCATGCCGCGTGCGGCCAGCGCCGCGGCGTTGTAGTCGCTGCCGGCGCCGTAGACGTTGCCTCCGCCGTGCAGCCACACCAGCACCGGCAGGGGGCGGCCGCCGGTGCGGGCGGGCGTCCACACATTGAGGTACAGGCAGTCCTCGGTGGTGCTACCGGTGCGGTTGGACTCGCCGGGCAGGACGGGTCCGCCGTCGGGCAGCAGCGTCAGCGGCAGTTGGGGACAGGGGTGGGCCGGTTCGGTGGCGTTCCGCACGCCGGGCCACCGCGCTGCGGGTTGCGGCGGACGCCAGCGCAGCTCACCGGTCGGCGGGGCGGCGAACGGGATCCCGTGGAAGACCTGCCCGCGGTCGCGGACGGCCGCGCCCCGCACCCAGCCCCGGTCGGTGCGTACGACCAGGGAGTCGGGGCCGGAATCGGCGCGGGCAGCGGGTGGGGGCACGGTCAGTGACAGGAGTAGGGCCACGACGGCGGCTGTGGCGCGGGCCGGAAAGCGGCGCGGGCTTGGGGCTTTCATCCATCGCTCCAGATGCCGGTATGGGGCTGGGGGTCATGGCGTGTGCTCGTAGGCGCCGATGTCGCAGGCGGCGCCCTGGGGTCGGGTGACGCCGCGCTGATCGGTGGCCGGGCAGCCGTCGGCCGCGTCCAGGGCGGGACTGCCCGGCAACAGGGCCGCGGTGTCCGTGGGGCCGCCGTTGTCCGCCAGCGGCCCGACCAGTGGGTCACGGCTGGGCAGGTCGCCCGCGGCGGTGAGCCGGCAGCTGCCGTCGCCGTCGATGTTGTGGCCCAGCGACGTGATGGTGGCGAAGGCCTTTTCGCAGTCGGCGGCCGTGCCGTCGACGGTGTTGCTCGCGACGACGGAGTTGCGCAGGGTCATGTGCCCCAGCGGCAGATCGATGATGTCGGGGATGGGCGCGGGCAGGCTGTCCAGGTAGGCCGGCGCGATGTTGATTCCGCCCCCGCCGTCGCTGGAACGGTTCCGCGTGATGGTCGAGTTGAGGATCTGCACGGTTGCCAGTCCGCGGATGTCGATGCCTCCGCCGTAGCCGCCGAGACTGCCGGGGCGGTTGCCGGGGTTCGTCACCCGGTTGTCGGCGATCGTCGAGTTCGTCACGGTGCCGCTGTCGTCGAATCTGATGCCCCCGGCCTCTCCGGCGGCGTTCCCGCTGACGGTGCTGTCGACGAGATCCAGGTGGGAGTCGGGCACGTTGAAGACGCCGCCGCCGTAGCCGGCGGAATTCCCGGTCACGGCGACCCGACGCAGCGTCAGATGCCCTTCATTGGCGATGCCGCCGCCACCGGTGTCGGTGAAGGGCAGTTCCCGCTGCCTGGCCCTGCCCCCGGTGATCGTCACATCGGACATGTGGGTGTCCGCCCGCAGGCGGAAGACCCGGTCCTGGTGGTCTGCGTCGATGACGGTGCTCCGCGCGCCGGCACCTCTGATCATGGTGGGCGCGTCGACGTTCAGGTCGCCCGTGGTCGGATCGGGATGGTCGCCGATGATCAGCCGGGGATCGGGCGGGATCGTCAGCCGGTAGTGGCCGGGAGGCAGCGTGATCGTACTGCCCGGCCGGGCGTTGGCGGCCATCACCGCGGCACGCAGGCTGCACGCGCCGGACGCGGTGAGGCACCGACCGTCCGACGCGTCGGCGTCCACCGCGTCGGACGTGGTGTCCACGGTGAACTTCGCCGGCTCGCCTTCCGGGTGGGCGTCGGCACCGGCGGCGGGATGCGCCGCAGTGGCGAGGAGGACGGCGGCGAGTGCCGCCTCGATGGCTCTGACCTTCATGCGCGGAACCCCTCTCGGCGAGGAATCTGGGCGTGCCAGGACTCGGCTGCGGCGAGGACTTCGTGCTGGTGCGCGATGCGCGGCTCGTACGGGGAGCGGTCGGTGCGGGCCGGCGGGTCGCACTCCGCGGGAACCGCCCGCGGTCTGTAGCGAGCGTTCCATTCAGGGTGGCCGGTGTCCACAGGCCGGCAGGGAGAATGGCCGAATGGAGGCGGCGCGGCTGTATGGAGCGGAAGCCGTTCGGGCGCTTGGGCGTTGGCCACGACGCCCCGGCCGAGTGGGCTGCCGTCCGCGGAGCTGTCGGCACGTCCACGGGGCTCTGCCGCCGTGCAGGCAGGGAGCCGCACCGGCAATGGCATACTGCAGGTCCGATGAGTGAACCAACCGTGGCGGCCCGACGCCACCCGACCAAGCGCGATGACCAGCGAGAGGCTTCCCGCCGCAGGCTCTTGAACGCGGCGCTGGAGATCCTCGCGGAGGAGGGCTACCGCGGGCTGACGGTGAAGAAGGTCGGCGACCGTGCCGGAGTCAGCCGAGGCATGGTCAACTACCACTTCACGTCCAAAGCCGGGCTCGTCGAAGCCGTGGTCGCCGATATCCGCGAGACGTTCATCGACCGCCTCCGGGCGCTGCCCGGGTACGCTCGGATGACCGGACTCCAAGCCGTGCTGGCCAAGCTCGACCAGCTCTTCGCCCGTCTGGCCGAACCCGAACCGGGCGTGCGGGCGCGGGCGTTGCTGGTGCTCCTTGTCGAGGCGGTCGGCAACGCCACCGGAGTGAAAGGCGTGTTGGCCGAACATCTCAGTCTCGTGCGGACCGGCGTCGAGGAGGACATCCGGCGGGGGATCGCGGATGGGAGCATCCGCCCGGACGTGGACGTGGTTGCGCAGGCGTTCCTGGTGGAGAGCATCGCTCGTGGCGTACTTCTGCAGTATCAACTGGACTCCGCTCGAACCCGCCTGGCGGACATCGCACGGGCTGCCCGCGAGACGCTGCTGCTCGGGCTCACGTCGACGCCGGGCGACGACTGAGCCCCCGGTCGCCCGCGGCCGGGTTCGGCGGCCGGACGGTCGGAGGCCGGGACGCCGCGCGTCACACGGCGCTGAGTCCGCCGTCCACCACCAGACTCTGGCCCGTGATGTAAGAGGCGCGGTCGGAGAGCAGAAACGTGACGGCCTCCGCGACCTCCCAGGCGGCCCAGCGGAATGCGCTCGAACGAGGCCGTCCGGGATGCCCGTTGGGCCGAGGCCTGCCGTCCCATGGGGGTGTCGATCAGGCCGGGGACGACCAGGTTGGCGCGGATCCGGCGTGCCCCTCCCTCCTTGGCGACGTGGCGGGTGAGCCCGTACAGGCCGGCTTTGGAACTGTCGTAGGCCGGCGAGTTGGTGGCGGCGCGCAAGCCTGCGACCGACCCGATGAAGACGATGGCGCCTCCGTCGGCCATCGCCGGCAGGCCGTGCTTGGCGGCCAGAAAGGGCGCACGCAGATTCAGGGAGAGCACCTGATCCCAGTCTTCGGGTGAGGAGCCTTCCAGACCGGCGCCGAGGCCCACCCCCACGTTGACCACGAGCGCGTCCAGTCCACCCAGCCCGCGGACCGCCTCGGCGACCATGGCGGCCGACCGGTCGGCATCAGTGGCGTCACCCGCCACGGTGACGCTCAATGTCCCCTCGGCACTGACCAGTTCGACGGTCACGGCGGCGGCGGGGGCGCACACGTCGGCACAGGCCACGTCGGCGCCCTCCCGGGCGGCGAGGACGGCGATCGCCCGGCCGTTGCCCATAGGTGCTCGTGGGTCGTCGTCGGCGCGGGTGCCCGCCCCGGCCACCAGTACTTTGCGGCCGGGCAGGCGGCGGGCGGCCTGCCCGGGGTGTCCTTCACCCATGACTGCGGGCCCTTTCCGCACAGCCCGTGCTGTCGAAGCCGGGGTCCAGTCGCACACCGGTGGAGTTCAGGAAGAAGGCCACCATGTGGTACTGCCCCACCAGCATGACGATCTCGATCAGTTCGGCTTCGCCGAAATGCCGGGCCAGGGCCTCCCAGGTGGCGTCGGACAGCGTTGCACCGCTGTTCAGCTCGTCAGCCGCCTGGATCAGGTGCCTCTCGAGGTCCGTCCAGCCGGGTGCTTCCGGTCCCTCGGTGACGCGGTCGATGTCCGCGTCCGTGATGCCCGCGGCTTTGGCCAGAGGGAGGTGCCGCCCCCACTCGTACCGGGCGCCGGTGTTGCAGGAGGTGCGCAGGATCAGCAGCTCGCGGAGCCTGTCCGGTAGTCGGCCCCTGCGGAGCAACTGGCCGCCGAAGGGCAGGAACTGCTCGTAGGGGTCGGGATGGCGCACGAGCGTGGTGAAGATGTTCGGAACCCGGCTTCCAGGGTCGCGGGGCGCGATGGCGAGCAGCTTCCGCGTCCTTGGATCCCAGTGCTCCTCGGGGAGTGGCATCAGCCGCGTACGAGCGTGCCCCGCGGGTTCGTGGCGCTGTGACATGGCGACCTCCAACGTCCGAGTAGTTCACTCTGGGATACTGGCTGAACGCTTAGCAAGTGAATGTCCGGTGACGGTCTCATCCGTGCCGAGCGATGTTTGGTTGGGGTGCCCTGGTCGGGTCCGAGCCAGGGGCCTCGATCAGACCGTCGGTGCAGTTCACCGGCAGACTGTGGGGAGCCAGAGGCACCTCGTGAGCCTCGAAGTCCTGTCTGCCCGGGCCCAGGGGTCGGCCCGTAGGTCCGCCGAGGAAGGCCTCCGCTCCCCGGTCGTCGGCGACCGCTGGGGGCGGGTGGCCCGCGCTGGCGATCAGATGGCGCCGACGTCCTGGAGGAAGGCCTGGCGCGGGTGCGCACCTCCGGCGTGGCGGTCGAGGTGGGGGAGTTTCAGGGCGGCCTGTCCTGTCTGGGCAAGCGGCAAGCTGCGAAAGCTGCGGTGGCGGGGGTGGGAACGGAGCAGCCCCGACCACCTCATTCGGATCTGAAGGGCGTGTCGCTGAGGACCTGAGCGCGCAGGAGGGTCAGCGGGTAGGGCCGGAAGGATCTCTCGCGGACGCCGTCGGAGCGGCCTGCGAACAGCTCGTACGCCGCCGGACCCTCGGAGAGGGTGAAGCGGTGGGAGACCAGCCCGGTACCAGTCAACAGCGAGGCCTGTGGTGGCATGGGCGCAGTTCTGCTCCAGCGTGTCGGGCAGGACCAGGAGCGGCAAACGGTGTCGGGTGAGTCGGTCGGGTCCGCACGGCGGTGATATGAAAGGTATATGCGGGCATCGATCAGGCGATATCCGACTCCGCCGCGTCATCCGCCCACCGGACGTTCGCACGACCGTCGCGCTTCCCTGCTGAACCCGCACAGCGCAGCCGGGCAGGTCTTCCTTCTCCAGGTCGCGATCGTGGTGCTGTTGGTCGTGACTGCGGTGACCGCCCTGCTGCTCCAGGCGGCAAACGACGCTCTGCAGCAGGGGCGCAGGGAGTCGGTCGTCGCGGCCCAGGCGTTCGCGAGTGCCCCCGATGTCGTCCAGGCGTTCCGCAGCCGGGACCCGACCGCGGTGCTGCAGCCGCGAGCCGAAGCGGCACGGAAGCGAGCGGGCGTGGATTTCATCGTTGCCATGAACACAGAGGGAATTCGTTATACGTACCCCTACCCGGAGGAGATCGGACAGAAGTTCGTCGGCACCATCGAACCCGCACGGGAAGGGCGTACCGTCATCGAGCAGGCCGGCGGCCCGCCCCTACCCGCAGGCAAGGGCACGGCCGTGCAGGCTGTGGTGCCGGTGACCGACTCCCGCGGCACGGTCGTCGGCCTGGTCTCCGCAGGGATCACGGTCAAGAACGTGTCGAGACTGTGGATGCCACAGCTGCCGATCATCCTCGGTGCCGGCGCGGCGGCGCTCGTGCTGGCCACGACCGGTACGACCCTTGTGTCCCGGCGGCTGCGGCGGCAGACCCACGGCATGGCGCCGGCGGAACTGGCGCGGATGTACAAACACCACGACGCCGTCCTGCACGCTGTGCGGGAAGGAGTGCTGATCACTGACGCCGACGGTCGGCTGGTGCTGGCCAACGACGAGGCGCAGCGACTGCTGGGCCTTCCGGCGGCGGCGCAGGGGCGCCATGTGCGGGAGCTGGGGCTGCCCGAGCAGATCGGGCGCTTGATCATGTCGCCCGAGGTGGTGACCGATGAGGTGCATCTCGCGGAGGACCGCTTGCTGGCGGTGAACAAGCGGCCCACGTTCCCGAACGCTGTCCGGGAAGGCAGCGTGGTGACGTTGCGGGACACAACCGAGCTGGCTGCAGTCTCGGGGCGGGCCCAGGTGGCGCGGGAGCGACTGAAGCTGCTGTACGGGGCCGGGGTGCGGATCGGGACGACGCTGGATGTGAGGCGTACGGCCCAGGAGCTGGCCGAAGTGGCCGTGCCGCAGTTCGCAGACGTCGTCACGGTCGATCTGCTGGATTCGGTGCTGCAAGGATCAGAGCCGACGGCCGAGGGATGGCGGCATCTCCGGCGTGTGGCGACCAGCGGCGAGCACCGCATGATGCCGGTGTTTCGCGTCGGCGAAGTGATCACGTACCCGCCGGGGACCCCGCAGATGCGGACGCTGCCGGAGGGACAGGGCGTACTGGAGACGGACCTGCGGCAGGCTCACGGTTGGCAGGAGCACGATCCGGATCGCGCTCGAGAGGCTCTGGAACGCGGGTTGCATGCGCTGGTCACCGTGCCGCTGCGGGCGCGGGGAGTACCGCTGGGCGTGGCGAACTTCTACCGGGCGGGTGACTCCCCGCCGTTCGAGCCGGAGGACGTGTCCTTCGCGGAGGAGTTGGCCGCGCGCGCCGCGGTGGCCCTCGACAACGCCCGGAGATTCACCCGGGAACACACGATGGCGGTGACACTGCAGCGCAGTCTGCTGCCGCGAGGGCAGCCGGACCAGGACGCGCTGGACGTGGCCTGGCGATATCTGCCGGCGGAGGCGGGGGTGGGTGGCGACTGGTTCGACGTCATCCCGCTGCCGGGCGCTCGAGTGGCGCTGGTGATGGGCGACGTCGTCGGTCACGGGCTGCACGCCGCGGCGACGATGGGGCGACTGCGCACCGCGGTGCACAACTTCTCCACGCTCGACCTCCCCGTGGAGGAGGTGCTCGGGCACCTGGACGACCTGGTCGTACGCATGGACAACGAGGAGAGCACCGGCAACGCCACGGAGGGACACGAGAGTGAGGGCGTGACGGGTGCGACGTGTCTGTACGCGATCTACGACCCGACAGCGGGGACATGCACGATGGCCCGTGCAGGACACCCCGACCCGGTGGTGGTGAGTCCGGACGGGACCGTCACCTTTTCCGACACGCCGGCATCGGTCCCGCTCGGGTTGGGAGGCCACCCCTTCGAAACCGCCGAGTTGTACCTGCCTGAGGGCTCACAACTGGTGCTGTACACCAACGGCTTGGTGGAGGACCGCACCCGCGACCCGGACGTCGGGCTGGATACGCTGCGTCGGGCGTTGGACGGGGCCGGGAGGCGTACTGCGGAGGAGACCTGTCAGGCGGTGATCGATGCGTTGAAGCCGGCGCATTCCTCCGACGACATCGCGCTGCTCGTGGCACGTACCCGGCTGTTCCCGCCCTCGTGCGTGGCCCAGTGGGACGTGCCGTCAGACCCTGCGGTGGTGCCCTCGGTGCGGGCACACTGCACGGAGAAGTTGCGGGAGTGGGGTCTGGAGGACATCGGGTTCACCACCGAGCTGATCGTCAGCGAGCTGCTGACGAACGCGATCCGGTACGCATCGCCGCCCGTCACGGTGCGGCTCCTGTACGGAGGCTGCCTGATCTGCGAAGTGTCAGACGGCAGCAGCACCTCGCCGCGCCTGCGGCGGGCGACGACCATGGACGAAGGCGGGCGGGGACTGTTCCTCGTGGCACAGTTCGCACAGCGCTGGGGAACGCGGTACACACCCCGCGGCAAGGTCATCTGGGCAGAACAGAGCGCTCACGACGGCGCATCCGCCGCCACCGGCCACACACCTGTCGACGTTCTGCTCGAGCAGTTCGGGGATCCTGCCCTGTGACTTGGACAGCGTCTCTGCTGCCGGTGCGCTGCGCGGGGCAGCCTCGTGCGGTCCGTTGGTGCGTGTCCCTCCGGACGTGCCCGCCGGGCCGCGGGGGCTGGTGGGGGAGGGTGCCCTGCGTCGCCTGGGCGCGGGGCGTGTGCGTCGGCGCCGGGTGGGGCCGGTCTTGGACCGGTCCTTCCGGCGAGTCTCGGCGGTCGGGGTGATGACCTGGACGCGTGATCCTTAGAGCCATCCGGCGCCGGCGCGAGCGCCGGGCCGCCGAGCGGCAGGACGCGCACGTCGAAGCCCGGCTACGGGAGTCGGCAGGTAGCCCAGCCGCCGCACAGGGCAGCGGCTGGGCAAGGAAGTTGGTCAGCATGAGCTACGCCAGCGCGGCCATGCGCTCCTGGATGAGTGCCTCAGCCAGCGGGTGGTGAACTGTCCGGACGGATGTCGCACAGCCTTCTGACCAGCCCGGACAGAATCCAAGTGTCCGGGACACAGACGAACCCTTGCTGTCGGGATGCCCCTCCACAAGCATCCGACGCGAACGTCGGTCAGCTGAAGGAACAAGTGGTCCGCCGGGGGGACTGACATCCCGGAATCGGCTACAGGTCTTCATCAGGATCCCTATCGAGGGGGAAGGCAGCATGAGACTACGCAAGGCGGCCGCGAAGGCCACTGTGGCAGTTGCGGCCGGAACGCTGGTGGTCTTTGGGGCGCAGCCAGCCCACGCGGTCACCTATCGCGTAGCGGCGTACAGCGCCAACGAGGCCAGCTATGGCGAGGGTACGTACAGCTACTTCCAGCCCGGCGGACAGTGTGAATACGCCAGCTACGCGGCCCGTTTCGACGGGTCGATCACGGACGTGAAGCGGTTCGACTCGTACGGGGCAGCACTCAAGGTGACGTATCAGCGGTGCTCAGCGACACATTGGGGCACCACCGAGTGGGACTACCAGGAAGAAATCATCGGCTACAACGGCCCGAACCAGGTATGGGCCGACCGGACCACGGTCAGTGAGACCTGGGGGGACGTCAAGGACGTGCACTTCTACACATGCAACTGGAACCCCTCCACCGGCGCGGTGGGCACCTGTGCCCGGATGACGAAGCAGTAGGACTTGATCCAGGATTCCCAGGACTTCCGTGCCTTCCTGGGGCAGCAGGGCATACGAAATCCCGGCCACCGCAGGGACGGTGGCCGGGCTCGGTGTGCTACCTCCTTCCTCCTCGGGGTAACAGACCAACCGACGGAATCCGCTCACCTGCTGAAACACCTCTGCGGAGTGGAAGTCCCGCGAAGGAGTGTGGAGTTCCCGGTGGACCGCGGTACGCCGATGTCGTCGGTCTGGTGGTCATGGCGGGTTCCCAGGTCGGGAACCCGCTGGTGGCGAAGACTTCGAGCGTGGTGAGGAAGACCTCGAAGGTGGCCGGGAAGCCCCGTCCGAAGCGCCCGCCGATCTGTCAGGGACAGATCAAGACCAGTCGGATCGTGAACCGGCTGCGGGAACTGCACGAGCTGGGCGGCGATCCGTCGTACGAGCGGTTCCCGGCCGCGGAGGAGCTGTTCCTCGTGCTGGGACATGCGCAGACGTGGGCTGGCAAGTTGAAGCAGCCGCAGCGCAAACCGGTCCTGTGCGCGAGTGGGGCCCGCGACCGCCGAGGAAGGCTTGGGGACGTCACGGGGCGGTCGAACTGCTGGCATGCCCGCTGAGGGCTGGATGCTCATTTCTGCTCGAAACAACGGGTCTTTGAGCAGCTATTGACGCATCGGGCTTCGGTCGCCACAGTCATGCGGCAACAAGAGCAGCCGGCCACACACAAGGGAGCGTTCAGCGCCATGCATGAAACCCCTGCTGTCTCACGCCGTACTCTCATGGGCGGGGCTCTGGCCTCCGGTGCCGTCGTCGCAGGTCTTGGCACCACGGCCTCCGCCACGCCGGCCACCGCCCCGATCACCGATACCCCTCCGGCCCGCCGACGCGGCCAGAAGTCAATGATCAACGTGCCCTTCGACGCGTACCGGACGGTCCGTGTCGCCCTGATCGGCCTCGGCAACCGAGGCCATGGCATGGCCTCGGGATGGGCCGCGGTTCCGGGGTGCATCGTGACGGCCGTGTGCGACGTCCGCGCCGACCGCGCCAGACGAACCGCCGACAAACTGGTTGCCGAAGGCCGGCCCCGCCCGGCCGAGTACGGCGGCTCCGCCGACGCCTACGAACGCATGCTGCGCCGCGAGGACATCGACCTCGTCTACGTGGCCACCCCCTGGGAGTTCCACTACGAGCAGGGCCGCGCCGCCCTGCTGTCCGGCAGGCACGCCATCGTCGAACTGCCCGTCGCCACCGAACTGCACGAGCTGTGGGACCTCGTCGACACCAGCGAGCGGATGCGCAGACACCTGTTCCTGTCCGAGAACTGCAGTTACGGACGCAACGAGCTGGCGATGCTCAAGATGGCCCACGACGGCCTCTTCGGCGACGTCACCAACGGCCACGGCGGCTACCTGCACGACCTGCGCGAGCTGCTGTTCTCCGACACGTACTACACCGACGCCTGGCGGCGGTTGTGGCACACCCGCAGTACCGCGTCGTTCTACCCCATGCACGGGCTCGCCCCGATCGCAGCAGCCATGGACATCAACCGCGGCGACCGCATGACGACGTTGCGGGCCACCGCCACCGAGCCCAGAGGCCTGGCCGACTACCGCGAGCGGTTCATCCCGCGATCCCACCCCAGCTGGAAGGAGACCTACATCAACGGTGATTTGATCACCTGCCTGATCGACACCGCCCAGGGCCGCGTGATCCGCGCCGAGCACGAGGTCAGCTCGCCCCGCCCCTACAGCCGTATCAACTCACTCGCCGGCAGCCGCGGCATCTTCGAGGACTACGCGGGTGTGACCTCCGCGAGCGGAGGCCGCGTGTACCTCGAGCCCGATCACAGCGGCCACATCTGGCGGCCGTTCGACACCTACCTCAAGGAGTTCGACCACTGGCTCTGGCAGAAGATCGGTGACGATGCGGCCAACAACGGCGGACACGGCGGAATGGACTACGTCCTGCAGTGGCGCACCGTCCAGCAGATGCGCGCCGGGCTCATCCCCGACATGGACGTCTACGACGCCGCCGTCTGGTGCTCGCCGATCCCGCTCAGCGTCAAGTCCCTTGCGGCGCAAGGCCGTCCGGTCGCCGTTCCCGACTTCACCCGCGGCTCCTGGGTCAATCGCCGCACGGGCCTCGACTCACGCCCCAGCGAGATGCCGCCAGTCACCTGACGATCAGCCCCGAACCGGCGGGAGGGGCTGTCGACGGTCATGAAAGTCGCGGGGCAGTCGCAGCGTTCGCGAGCCGGACACCGATCGACTGCCCCGTGCCTCATCTTCCGGATGGAGCGGAGCCCCCGGATCCCACACAGCCGCTCGTCCCCGCCCCACAAGGCCGTCGGAGGGATCGACGCGGTGGGCGCGAGCGTCATCCACTGGCACGTCAGCGACCGCGTCGGAGTCGTGAGAACGGGTGTGGAGTTGGCGCGAGCGGGGCCAGCAGGACCGGGATGTGGCAGAGCAACTGGTCGAATGGGCCCGCCGCGAGGGGGGTGAATTTTGTCGGCGAGGGCGGGCGGCCTGCGCCAACCTGAACTGGATCATGCCGGACCACGGGGCCTTCATGCGTCCAGCGTCATCCGCCGGCAGGTGGCGCGCACCCGGCTTGAGAGGCGTCCGCCGGGCTGCATCTGCTCCAGGTCAGGACTGAGCACACCAGCCCGGCGAATGGCTGAATTCACGGCAGCCGTCGCCGCCGCCTGCGCCCATCCTGGTGCGGGGTGATGCATGCGTTACTTCTCTCGACCGGAGCGAGGCTGGGAGCTGGCATACGAGGTACCGGATCAGCGTATGCGTCCGGGAGTCATCCAGTACCGCGGATTCCGCTTCTGGTTTGACAGGCCGAGGAAACGGCTCGAAGTGCCCGACGGCGCCGTGACACTGGTGCTCGCATTCGAGCGCGAGGTGCAGGTTACCGACATCACCGAAAGACCAGTCAGTTCGGTACCCGGAAAGCTCTATACCTCGCTGCTCTCCGCGCTCCGCACCCGGGCGGCACTCGGCGAACACAGCGGCAGCCTGTACGGCATGGAGGTCGTGCTCGAACCTTGGGCGGCGTACACTCTGTTCGGAGTCGCCATGCACGAATGGGCCGAGTGCATCATCGACCCAGATGACCTGGTCGGCAGCCGCGTCGGTTGCCTGACCGACGCGCTGTCCTGCCTGCCCGACTGGGCGCAGCGGTTCCGGCTGCTTGACGCCACCCTGGGGCGCTGGTGGGCCGACGGCCCCATGAGCTCGCCCCGGGTGGTGTGGGCGTGGCAGGAGCTGCGCCGCACGGCGGGTGCTGTTCCCATCCGTTGTCTGGCGGCGCAGACGGGCTGGGGGTGGCGGCAGTTCGAGAACCGCTTCCGGCAGCAGATCGGCCTTCCTCCCAAGACGGTGGCCCGGATCATGCGGTTTCACCAGGCACTGAGTCTGCTCAGCGCCGGCCGTACGGCGGCCCATACCGCGCTTGCCTGTGGCTTCTCCGACCAGGCGCATATGAGCCGCGAAGTGCGGAGTATGACCGGTTTCCCTCCGTCCCGACTCCTAGCGGCACGTGTGCCCGCATCCGCCGACCTGCCGATGAACGACCGGATCGACGGCCAGCTCACCAGCTTCCGGTTCCCCGGCTGACAACCGTTCGCGTCTGGACCGCGCCGCTGCCCCGTCCGCACTGCGAATTTCTTCAAGACAGTGCGGCGCGCCCGCTGCCAGGATTCCCACGGCGGTGACCGAACCGTCGCAGCACCTCAACAGGTGACCCTCAAGCTGTCGGTGATGTCCGTCGTCCGCAGCGGGCAGCGATGAGGTGGTGCGGCGACGCGTGCCGTCGCAATATCCAGGTGCCCAGACCAGGTGCCGGCCGTTGTGAGGCACCGCCGTCAGCCCGGTACGGAATTGTGCGGGGGCTGAGCGGTGCGAGAGGGGAATCTCTGCATGCGGAAGACGACGAAGTTGCGTACGAGCCTGATCGGCGGATTCGCGGCTGTGGTGGCAGTCGCTGGGCTGACCCTGCCGGAAACGGCACAGGCAGCCCCGGTCCCCGGCTGGGGCGACTGCCCGGAGCAGCATGTCTGCTTCTGGACGGGCGACAACGGTACGGGCTCGATGTGCCATTGGTCCGGCGACGACCCGGACTGGCGCGCGGGCGCTATTCAGTGTTCCTGGTCCGCAACCAGGAGGGCGCAGTCTGTCTACAACAACGGCACCAGTGGCGCGTCGGTGTCGTACTACACAGGTGCGAACTACGGGGGCAGCCGTGCGGGCTGCACCGCAAAGGGCGGGCGCGGGAACTTCGTGGGCAACAATGGCGCGGGTTACTACCTCCGTTCCCACAAGTGGTCCTGCTGAGGGCAACTGACTGGCCGCGCCCCGTCCCTGTCGGTACAGGGAGGAACTGGGGCGCGGCCCTCGCTACGCACGGCACCGGGTGCCGGAGTGCTCCTCGCCGGCGCTGCAGCGTGCGGCGGCGTCATCCAACAAACGGCTCCCACACGGTTGGGCCGCGTACCAGCTTTCGGTCGGCAACATTCCCACAGCGGTTACTGTCTAGCTGTAGCGGACCACGACGTTGGTGACACCGGTCCGCAGCCGAGACGCGGGCGGCTGTCATCGGCAGAGGAATGGGGTCGGTGCCGGCAGCGCGTAACCAGGTACGTGCTCTTACGGGCGGAGTTGGCCGACGCGCGGTGGCACGGGCTGCGGGCACGGCGGCGGGATCGGTTGGCGCGGGTGCAGGAACGGTCGGCGCGGCTGCGGCAGCCGCCCGCGCAGCGGGAGTTCGGCCCGCGGCGGGAGTTCCGGCGGCCGGGCCTTGGCTAATCTGCACGGGTGACCACCGATCTGACCCTGCTGCCGCGTGTCGCCTATCGCGGAGAGGAGATCACCGCGCCCCGGCTCCGCGGTCTCCTCGCGCTGCTCGCGGGCGACTTGCGCACGGGCTGCAGCACCGAGCGGCTTGTGGCAGGGCTGTGGCCGGACGAGTTGCCGGAGCGGCCGGGAAAGGCGGTGCAGGTCCTCGTGTCCAGGGCGCGGGCGCAGCTGGGCGCCGACGTCCTCGTCAGCACGCCGACCGGATACCGGCTCACACTCGCCGAGGACCAGGTCGACAGCTCCGCCCTGCTGCTGCACGCCGCCGCGAGCGCGGAGCGGGCCAGGGCCGGGGACCACGCGGGATCGCTGGCTGCGGCCGAGGCCGGGCTCGCTCTGTGGGAGGGCAGTCCTGACGGGGTCGGCGACACCGACGACCCCGCAGCCGCGTTGCGCACCGAGCGCGCCCCCGTCCGCGGCACGCTCGTACGCGCGCAGGCGCTCGCGCTCGCCCGCCTCGGACGACACGCGGAGGCGGCCGGGCCGCTGGCCGTGGCCGCCTCGGAGCATCCGCGCGACGAGGAAGTGCTCGCCGAGCTGCTGCGCGGCCAGGCGGCGACGGCGGGCCCGTCCGCCGCGCTGATGCGGTACGAGGCGTACCGCCGTGAGCTGCGCGACGAGCTCGGCACGGATCCGGGCGCCGGGCTCAAGGCCGTACAGCAGGAGCTGCTGCGCGGCGAGGCGCCTCTGGTCAGGCACGGCGTGCCGCACGAGCCGAACCCGCTCCTCGGCCGGGACGAGGACATCGCGGCGGTGGCGCGGCTGCTGCGCGCCTCCCGCGCCGTCACCGTCGTCGGCCCCGGCGGCCTCGGCAAGACCCGGCTCGCGCACGCCGTCAGCCGCCGGGCCGAGCAGCGCGTGGTGTATTTCGTGCCGCTCGCCGGCGTCACAGCGGACGAGGACGTGGCCGCGGAGGTGGCCTCTGCGCTCGGCGCGGGCGAGGGGCGGCACGGCGCCATGAGCGGCCACGCCTCGGCCGACCCGGTGTCCGGCATCCTCGGCGTGCTCGGCTCGGGGCCCGCGCTGCTGGTCCTCGACAACTGCGAGCAGGTCATCGGGGGCGCCGCCGACCTCGTACGGGCCCTGGTCTCGTCCTCGAAGGACCTGCGGGTACTCGCCACCAGCAGGGCCCCGCTGGGCCTCACATCGGAGGCGGTGTACACGCTGCCGGAGCTCGGTCTCGACACCTCGGTCGAGCTGTTCACACAGCGGGCCCGGGCTGCCCGGCCCGGCGTGGAGCTGCCGCCGGACGCGGTGGCCGAGCTGTGCCGCCACCTCGACGGGCTGCCGCTCGCCGTGGAGCTGGCCGCGGCGCGGGTACGGGTCCTTTCGGTGCCGGAGATCGCCCGCCGCCTCGGCGACCGGTTCGCGCTGCTGCGCGGCGGGGTGCGGGACGTCCCGGAGCGCCACCGCACGCTGCACGCGGTCGTGGACTGGAGCTGGAATCTCCTCGCGGAGGACGCGCGGGCGGCGCTGCGCACGCTGTCCGTCTTCCCCGGCGGCTTCACCGGCGAAGCGGCGGAGCACGTGCTGGGCGAGGACGCGCTGTTCCTCCTTGAGCAGTTGGCCGATCAGTCGCTGCTCACAGTCGCCGACACCCCGGCCGGCGTGCGGTTCCGGATGCTGGAGACCGTACGGGAGTTCAGCGCGGCCCGGCGCGCGGAGGCGGGCGAGGAAGAGGAAGCCATCGGCTGGTTCCTCGCCTGGGCGCGGGACTTCGGGGTCGCGTACCACGACTGGTTCTTCGGCTCGGAACCCCTGGCCTCCTGGGAGCGGATCAGGGCCGAGCAGGACAACCTCGTGCTGGCCCTGCGGCACGCCCTGGCCCGTACGGACGGCCCCACCACCGCCACCCTCACCGCCGTCCTCGCCGCCCTGTGGTCCACCGGCTCCAGCTACCCCCGCCTCACCGCCCTCGCCGCGGACACCGGCCCGCCGCTGTCGCACTACTACCCCGAGCCCGAATACGTCGAAGTCGCCCGCGCCGCTGCGGTGTTGTGCACGACGAGCCTGTTCATGGGCTACGGCCCGCACGCCGTACGCCACCTCGTCACCCTCCGGCGGCTGCCCCCGGCCCCGCCGGACACCCTGGTGCGCGCCATCGCGGTAGTGCTGAGCGCCATCCCTGAGATGCTGCCTCCCGACTATGAAGTGCTGCAGAAACTCTGCGACAGCGAGCAGCCGCTGCTCGCCGGCATCGCCGAGTGCGTCGCCACCTACATCTGGGAGTACGAGCACGACATCGACCGCGCGCTCGCCTCGGCCCGCCGGATCATCGCCCCACTGGCGCCGGTCGACAACCCGTTCCTGCAGGTCATGGGCCACGCCCGGCTGGGCGAGCTGTGCTTGAAGACGGAGCAGGGCGAGGCCGCGTACGGGCACCTCAAGGCGGCGCTCGAGGTGCTGCCGCGGCTCGGTGACGAGCACGACTCCATCGGCGTCCGCAGTGGCCTCGTCCTCGCCTGCCTGCAGCGCGGCGACCCTGACGAGGCCGAGTACTGGCTGCGGCAGGCGGAGGGCCACAACACCCCGCAGCAGGACGACTTCCACAGCCCCGGCCTCGGCGGGCGCGCCGAGATCGCGCTCGCCCGCGGGCTGACCGAGGTCGGGCTCGGTTTGTGGCGCAGCGCCGTGCAGGGGATGCCCGAGGCCGGCTCGATGCACAGCGGCGACCCCTTCCTCGACCGGTGGGCGCTGCAGATCCAGTCGGCGGCGGTGACGGCGCACGCGCATGCCGGCCGTCTCGAGCTGGTGGCGGAGCCGGTCGACCGGCTGCGGCAGGGGCTGCGGACCCTGCTCTCCGGTCCGCCCCACTCGCCCATGGAGCTCCCTGTGTTCGGGACGGTGCTGCACGCCCTTGGCATGGCGGGGCTCGCCTCCGGCGACGCCGCCGCCGTACGGATGATCGCGCTGGCCGAACGGCTGCGGGTGCTACGCGATTACCAGCCGACGATGTCGGCGGACCGCGCCCGGAAGGCGGCCGAGGACGCCGACAGGGCGGCGTACGCCGACGCGGTGTCGGAGTACGCCGCCCTGGAGCGGGACGAGTTGCGGGAGGCGGCCCGCGCTGTCATGGCGGTTACTTCGGGTCGCGGTTGAACAACG
>NZ_JBQQCE010000147.1:0-20846 GCF_052245645.1 Streptomyces sp. KR55
GGGGCGGACGTGGACGAGGCGGGCGCCGGGGAGCCGTTCCGCCCCACAGACTGCTGCGAGGTCCCGCCGCCGTCCGTACCGTTCCCGGGCAGGACCAGCGCCCCGGCCACGCCCACGAGGGCGATGCTCGCGACGCCGCCGACGACCGCGGCCCGGCGGCGCAACCGCAGCCTGCGCCCGCGGGCCTGACCGGCGGCGATCAGGGCGGGGCGATCAGTGTCGAAGGTGTCCCCGGTCTGCCGCAGGGCTGCGCCGAGCCGGTCCTCGAAGGGGTCGTCGAAGGGGTCGTCGTGGTGTGGAGTGGGCATGGCGAATCACCGTTTCTCAAGACGCACAGATGAAGTGAGGCGTAAGGGGTCAGGGGCGCTTCAGTGGGTCGCGTACTCGCCGAGGTCCTCGCCCAGGAGCTCACGCATCCGGGCGAGCGCACGGACACAACGCGTCCGCACGGCAGCGGAACTGGCGTTGAGTACGTCGGCGGTCTCCTCGATGCTGCGGTCCTCCCAGTAGCGCAGCACGACCACCGCCCGGTCCTTGGCAGGCAGCCGGGCGAGGGCTTCCAGCAGGGTCAGCCGCAGGGAGGCGTCACCGGCGCCCGCGTCGGGCCGGTCCGGCAGTACGTCCATGGCGCGCTCGGTACTGCTCCGCCGCCGCTGATGGGCGAGGAACGTACGGGTCAGCACGGTCTGCGCGTACGCGGCGGGGTTCCCGACCCGCGCAACGCGCCCCCATCTGACGTACAGCCGCCCGAGGGTCTCCTGCACCAGATCCTCGGCGAGATGCGTGTCCCCCGCGGTGAGCAGACACGCAGACCGGTACAGATGCCCGGCGCGTGCCGCCGCGAACTCCGCATACGCGTCTCCGCGGACCTGCATCGTCGTCCCCCCGTCGTAGCGCCGTCACTTCATTGATGCGGCGGGCCCGGGGAAATGTTTCACGCCGGCCTCACGTTTTTCGAAGTCTCAGAGCAGGTGGTCGGCCTTCCCGGCCTTGATGTCGAGGATGAGGCGGCGGAGAGCTTCACGGCTGTCGGTGAGGTAGGCGTCCTCGGCACCGGCGACGGCTATGTAGGCGTTGCCTTGGGGGTCGGTGCCGATGCGGAAGCAGCTGGCTCCCTCGCCGCAGAACGGCTCTTCCCAGGCGATGTCGTTCATCGGGGGTCTCCTCACAGACTGTTGGCGATGTCCCGAATGAAGTCGCGCGACTCCTCCTGTGACAGCGCGATGCGCTCCATCCAGTCCAGGTGCGTACGGTACTTGGCCAACTGCGTGTCCCCACTGAGGAATTCCGGCCCGTGACTGCTGTCGATCTGAACGGTGTCCAGCTGGGGAACCGGACCCTCGAGGAAGTTGAAGGTCTGCCCCGAGCCGGGGAACGTACCGGCGGCGAACGGAATCACCAGCAGCCGTACTGCAGGTCGCTCCGAGACGGCCAGCAGATGCTCGAGCTGAGCGCGAGCCACCTTCCGCCCGCCGAACTGCATACGCAGAGCGGCCTCGTGCACAACGGCGACGTACTCGGTCGGGTCGTCGCCGTCCAGCACTTGCTGCCGCTCCACGCGGTACGCCAGTCGCAGCGCGACTTCGTGCTCGGGAAGCGGCGGCAGTACGGCCCGGAAGAGCTCGAGCGCGTGGTCGCTGGTCTGCAGCAGGCCGGGGATGTGGGCGATATGGGCCGTCCGCATCCGTGTCGCGAACGCCTCGAACTCGGCGATGTCCAGCAGCCCGGCAGCGAGTGAGCCCCGATAACGCTCCCACCAGCCACGCCCGTTGGGCCGGGCCATGCTCACCAGAGCTTCCACATACGCCTGGTCCGAGCAGTCGCAGTTGCAGGCGAGGGTGCGCAGCCGCTCCTCGCTGATGGTGCGGATGCCCGTCTCGATGTTGGAGATCTTCGCCCGGTCGAGGCCGAGCAGCCCAGCAGCCTGGTCGGCCGTTATCCCCGCCGCCACCCGCATCTTCCGCAACTCGCTGCCCAGACGCTTCTGACGCTCGGTGGGTGTCGTCCTCGGTGGCATGCCTTTCCTTCCCTGCAGCTCGTCAGCAGTCTGCCGCCAACCGGCGCCGACGACCTACGATCGGGTCAATTTCTCCAAGTGCGTGGCAATGTAACCAAGTGACATCCTACAGTCAGTGACGCACCTGCTACTCGCGGCAGTTGGCAGTGCATCGCGCGAGCCTGCCCGCAACCTCCTGCCCTGGGAGGGGCGGCCCGCGCCAGGGAGACGAGCCACCGACTGCTGCCCACCCCCCACTGGAACAACCGCACTGGAACAAGGAGCCCGCATGCCGGCATCTCGCTGCCCCCTCGCCCCCACCTACCCGGCGGACCCCACCGCCCCCACCCCCGAAACCCTGGCCTACAGCTTCACGCTCCCCGCAGCGCTGGCCAGCCCGGCGTTGGCAAGGGCGGCGACGAGGGAGGTCCTGAGGGCACACGGCCTGACGGACATGCTGGACCCGGCGCTACAGGCGGTAGGCGAACTGACGGCGACGGCCTGCCAGTTCACGGAGTCGCAGGACTACTACCTCTCCCTCCGCTACCGAGCCGACACCCTCCGCCTCATCGCATACGACAGCCACCCCCGCCACACCCAACCCCACCTGGCCACGGCCTGCGACACCCGCCGCCGCGCGGCCCTCCGCGTCCTCGCCTGCGTGTGCCGAGCCTGCAACGGCGACTGGGGCTTCGGCGAAGCCCGAGAACCAGGCGGCGGAACGCGAATGTGGGCGACGCTACCGAGGACGGGGACGGCGACGTACGGCAAGCTCCCCAGCTGACCGCCGTTTCCAAGTGACCGTCGGGGCCGCCCGCTTCTTGGCCAGTGTCGTGCTTCCACGACCCGAGTAAAGGGCGCTCCACTCCGCTGCGCTGCGTTCCGCGTCGCCTTCGGCGATGGCCCTGCGGGCCACCCTTGACTCGCCTCGCTCCAGCCCGGGTGAGAAGCGAGCGAGCGGCCCGGAAAGGCGGGTGGCCGAGGCAAGCGGCCATCTCTGTCGGCTGAGGGGTTGGCGGGCGCGGTCGCGCCTCGCATGCACGCCGGGTGGGCTTGGCGGCTACCGGCTCGTGGTGATGCGGGCGGGCGCGGTGGCGGGGTGGCGGGACGCCGGCTCGGCTCAGCGGCGATGGGTGGGTGTGGGGTGGCGGTCGCGTCAGTGGGGTGGGCGCCTGCTCGGTTCAGCGGCGTGCGGGCGGTGGGTGGCTGAGGGCGCGCCGGGTGGTCGGGGCAGGCCGGGTCGACTTGGTGGCCTTCGCGGGAGGCGGGGGCCGGGGCCCTCGCCCGGGCCCGTCGCGGACTCACCGGTGGCCCTGGCCGGTCTCGGATGTCACACCAGCCTCATGGATCCCACCCCAGCAGGTAATTGGCTGGTTTTGGTCACTGGCAAGAAGTTCCCACCTGGGCTTTCGCTCCCACTGGGTGTCCCAAAGCGGCCAATTACTGTTCCAGCGCCCGGCATCGGAGTCCGAGGCACGGGCCATCAGGCAGAGACTGCCCCGCCCCCAGACGCTGCCACCGACGACCCTCCGCCCGCCAGCCGCTGAGTCGACCCGGAGTGCCCCCACCCACGCCCCCCACCGGCCGCAAGCCGCCAAGCCCAGCCGGCGTGCCTGCGAGGCGCTGACGCGCCCCCAACCCCGGCCAGCCCCCCAGCCCACCCGCATGGTCGGCCGACCTGGGGCACCCGCCTTTCCGGGCCGCTCGCTCGCTTCTCACCCGTGCTGGAACGAGCCGAGTCAAGGGGCGGCCGCAGGCCGATCGGCGCAGCCGACGCGGAGCATAAGCGGAGCGCCCTTTACTCGGGTCGTGGAAGCACGACACTGACAAAGAAGCGGGCGGCCCCGACGGCAACTTCACCAACAAGCGCCCAGACTCTCTGGCCTCCTGTGGGTGCTGGATGCGTGGGCAGGTTCACTACCCGACCAATCGCGAGAACATTCGCATCCAGTGGAGAATGCGCGACGCATCCAAGTCAGCGAGAAACATGTGATGGCCGTTTCCCTCAAGTCGAATGCTGATCATGTTTAGCGTGTGGTCGGGGTAGTCCTCCAGGAAAGATACAAGAGCCATGGTGTCTGCCTCGAGCAAGGAGCCAGGCTCTGTCCGCCTGAGTCTACGTCGGTATAGATACAGGAAGTTGTCTCGTGAGACCTCGCCGACATCGGCAGACGTGATGTGTTCTGCTGCATTCAGCAATTCCTGCGAACATACCCCCTCCTGTGCTGCCGCAGCGAGAAGTCCTCTTACCCTGTCCTCGTCCATGGTCCTCCGTTGATGCTGACTTCTACTCCCGGGCGAGGATGCTTCGCTTCTCCATCTGGTACGTATGGAGAGCCTCGGTGTCGTGCTCATAGTAAGCCGCCCAGAAGCCCGGGCGGCTCCAGGACTCCGGCCGCAATGCGAAGGAACCGGTGTTGAACTGAAAATATCGCCATGTGGGTGGAATCGAGTTCGAAGTCACTGTGAAGGCTCGGCTGTCGAAGAGGGCAGAGTCCTCGCCCTCGATGAACTCAATCCTGAAAAGAGCACTCTTGCCAAGAGGGGTGAACACTTCGAGTACGACGTACTCATTTCCCTCTTCGAGTGCGTCGGTTCCTTGCAGGACTTGCTGGTCATCGGTTTCCGGAGGCGCGTATCGGACGCGCAGTTTCATCACCTTCTATTCATGACGACTTTGTGATATTCCGGCGGGATGCGGATGTGGGTGATGTTGCCGACGGCCCGCACGTCCGCTACATCCTCGAGTAGAACCATTTGAGTTTCGGATCAATATGGCTCGTCAACATTCCACTCGAAGGGGAGATCTGTTTCGCAAAGAGCGCAGAAGAAATAGGAATCCTTCACCACGTTGATCTCAAGACAGGCAATGCAGCGGCGAAACGTGAAAGACTCCGTAAACCTCGAAGGGCATCCAATCCCGATATGTCTGATGGAATCTCTAACCGCTGCCCAGGAAGTCAGATCAGGGCAGTAGCCGGTTGAGTAATTGCTCACGCTGGACACTTGCCATGCCCCCGCATGACGAGAAAAGGAAATCTCCCCGGCAGCTAGAACCAGGTGCCCTCCAGCACATGCGACGTGCTCGCTCCGGCGGGGAGCCAGCAGCAGGATCCCACCGCAATTGACCGTGAAAGTGAATGGTTCGTCGCGCTCCACCAGGGGTTTGGAGGCGATCCATGATTCCACTTCCTCGGGTACGCGAATCGGTGTGCCCATGGGGTTGTCGCGCACTGCTTCCCTGATCTCCTGGGGGCCAACATATCGATATGGTCGGTGTCGTCGCGAGATCATTTGGAGTCTCTCAGGGGTTTGGGAGTTCCAGGTCCCCAGGATTACCACCCTGTAAAGAAGTGATGCTCTTTCAAGATGAGGCCGCGTGGCCCCATCGAAGTTCCAGCATCAGCGATTCGTGCCAGTTCTTGTTCGAGGCCACATTTCTGGATAGTCGACTCCCAGTTGATCTGGCCATCTTCGGTCATTCTGTGCGTTCCTATCATGATCCCCAGTCTTCCTTGTAGAAGAAGTGATGATCGCCTCCAGGTTTGTCGATGGCGTCTCTGAATCACTCTTCCGGAATGGGAATCTGCCGCAGGTGCTGGATGATGAGTTTGAAATCTGCCAGCGCTTTGAGGCAAAACTCCTGATCTTGGAAATTGATGGAGTGTACGACGTCACTGAAGGCGGGGTTGGCGAGTCCTTGGGCCTCGCGCAGAGCCCGGGTCGGCACTAGAACCCAGTTTCTCCTTGTCCTGTCGAGTGTCCAGTCAACTTGCGTCGGCAGCGCTCTTACGGCATCTTCTATGAGTTCTGCGACCCCTTCGCGGGGAGACGTGTAGCGCCATCCCATGTAAGGCATCTGTAGATAACCGTATGTGGGATTGCGCTCGACAGGCAATTTAAACCATGCAAGTTCTCCGAACTTGCTGAGCACTTGCATTGCCTGTTCGCCGCGGGTCGACATGGTACTCCAGTCACGCGTTACCAGATGGTCCAGAGTATCCCCCGCTCGGGAAGATAATCTTCTACGCGCGGGAAATTTCATTCGTCAGTTCCGTACGGCTGTCTGGGTCGCATAGAAGTACCACGTGAAGGGTGACTTTCTCCCTCTCCGGGAACCAGGGCTTTGCTGCCCAGTACTTGGCGGACTCCGAGAGAATCCGGAAGAAGATGTCGCGCTCTTCGGGGTTCTCGGAGAGGATGCACTCGGAGTTATCGATGGTCAATAGGTATCGCGTAGCCCTCAGCCAGCCGAGATCAAACAGGCAGTCCCGCAGCGCATTCCAGTTCCAGCCGAAATAGTCCGGTAGGCGGAGAGTTTCGTAGAACTGGGTGAACACCCCATCCGTGTCCCCCATTGCCCGCCCGTGCATCCTGGCTGAATAGATCGTTCCACTCGGCGGAAGTGCTTCCACAGTCGAAATTGTTGAATCGGTGGGGATGACTTGAATCCAAGGTGCCTTGTCGGACGACCAGAGTTCGCTCATCGGCACGTCTCCGTGATGATTGGGGTTATCCGTCTGCCCCGATCCTCCGCCGGATCTGTTCTGGAAGCGGATAGTGCTGCTCGGTAGGGATTTTCCGGATTGCTTCCGTAGTATGTCCGTCACGAATATCGGAGTAGATGGATCGGGCATGCTCCGTAACGTCTTTGATGCCGATGATCCAGTCGTGAACATAGAGCTCTACTGTCTCTCCAGAGAGGCCGATCTGGATCGCTCGCGTGGGCAGCGGATCGAGGGAAAGCGACCGGTCCGGGTCCCATTGGATCCGCACAGGACTTTCCTTGACTTCCTGTCGCCAGGAATCCTCGTCCGGGTGCACCTGACGATCGAAGTGGCTCAGTGACGAGTGAGCCAGCGCTCATTCAAAGCCTGCTCGGGAGATCTCGACGGCGAGCACATGCTCTTGGTTCGGCTTGGACGCCCACCCTGAGCGGTACATCATCCACAGGAAAGAAGGCTTGATCCAGGTCATCCGCTCTTTCTTGAACGGCGCCACGAAGGTCCCCGCGTGCACGGCTCGCTCCGCGATTTCCCTGGGATATGCCTGGTACACCGTAATGCTGAAATCCCCGAAGCAGGCTTTCACCAATCGCTTCGGCTCCCCCACCTCGACCGGAATTTGATGTCTCTGTCCATTCGACCCTTCGTGCATCATATTCCATGCTCTTCGGGGGATTGGTGGCTAGCTGTCTCGCTCGTATCATTCGCCATGGAATGTATGGGAAATTTCCATTGGTTACGGAAATTCTGTCGCGGCAGAGGTGATCGTGAGGCCTTTATTTAGCATCGCGACCCCTTCCCCGGATAGGTGAACCATGGCGCTGTGGGGCGGATCAATGAAATCCACTCGAGATCTATAGCGCTCAATCCAGTCCAGAACGACATAGGCCTGTTTCCCTCCATGGCCGACCGCAGGCCCGATGTCGAATGACTGACCCGGACGCACGATGCCACCAACACACCGAACGATGCAGGTGGCTTCGTGGGAGCTCCTTTCCTCTACAGAGAAGATCTGAATTTGGCCTGGGTTTGATTTATCCATGTTTATATGCCTCTGCGACAAATTGTGCTATTTGATCTGGTGAGAGTTTTGGCACGTCCCACTCCAGGGCGTCACTGATACCTCCATAGGTGTTTACCTTGGGTATGTGGATGCCCATGCCTGCCAGGATATCCTGGGCGGCACTCACCGGCAGTTCGATGCTGGCGCGGCGGGCGAGTTCAGATGCAGGGAGCCCCACGGCGATTTCCGCTTCAGCTCGAATGACGCCCCTCTCGGTAGGTACACCGTCAAGCGCGCTGCGGGGGAATAGCTGGACTACGGCTTCGCCAAATTGTTCTGAGTGTCTGGCGAAGGTTGTTGCCACGCCTGGATCAGTCGACGTAGGGGTGTATCCAGAACTTTGCGCACCCTCGCTGGCGTCAAAGCCTCGGGTGGTTCCTCGGAAGAGATGCTCCTCCTCGGGGCATCCGGTCGGTGCCAGTCCTAGCGGGTCGGTCCACGTATTTGGATTACGGACATATGAGACAGGGTTCGGTGAGGGTTCGAGCCCGAGGGGATCCGCCGTGAGGTATCGGGCGGTCTCCGGGTCGTAGTGCCGGAAGTAGTTGTAGTGGAGGCCTGTCTCGGGGTCGTAGTACTGGCCCGGGAAGCGGAGTGGGGTGTAGGCCGTGCTGTTCGCGGCCCAGGCCGTGGTGCCCCACAGGGTGCTGCGTGTTCTCCACGCGATCTCGCCTCGCTCGTCCACGAGTTCGCTCGGCGTGCCTACCAGGTCGGTGATGATCGCGAAGAAGCGGGAGTCGATTTCCTCCTGGGGCGCCTCCGCCGCTGTGATGCGCTCCGTCTGTGCGATGGGGCGTAGGCCCTGGTGGTCCCAGGTGAGGGTGACTGGGTTCGGCAAAGCCGGTGACGTTGTTGTCTGTTCGCAGAGGGTCGTGCCGTCCCAGGTGAAATCGACGCGTTCCAGGATCGTTTCGCCGTCGTCCGTCAGGCGGAGTTTCGCCGTGCGGCGGCCCAGGGGGTCGTACTTGTAGCGCCACAGCATGCCGTCCGGTGTGACCACCGACGTCAGGCGGTCCTCTGCGTCCCATTCGTAGCGCCAGGTGTCCGGTTTGCGGGACAGGCGGGTTTTCTGGCGGAGGGTGATGCGGCCCAGGTCGTCGTGCTCGTAGCGGACCTTGCCTGCGCGGGTGATGCGCGTGCCCGTGTACTCACGTGGGCCCGTCGCCTCCCCGCCCGGGTGAGACGCCGGCCAGGACGCCGAGGTCTGGTTGCCCGCCTCGTCGTACGCGTACGTCTCCGTCCAGTTCGCCGCGTGCACCGCCGTCACCCGGCCCGTCGCGTCCAGGTCGAAGCGGCGGGGACCGGAGAGGTGGTCGTCGATGCCGATCAGGTTGCCGTCGGCGCGGTACGTGTACGCGCGGTGCTGGACCGGGGTGTGGTCGTTCCCGCCCGTCACCGACTGGGTCGTCAGGCGGCCGAGGGTGTCGAAGGTGTGCTCCAGGGTGACCGTCTCGCCGACCCGGCGGGCGAGTTCGCGGCCCGCCGGGTCGTAGGAGAAGTCGATCGTCCGGCCGGAGACCAGCATCCTGGTGCGGCGTCCGGTCTCGTCGTAGGACCAGGTTGTCGTCGCGCCGGTCGGGGTCGTACGGCTCGTCCGGCGTCCCAGCTCGTCGTACGTGTACGTCAGTGCCCGGCCGTTGACCGCTTCCGAGATCACCCTGCCGTAGTCGTCCCGGAGCACCGTCAGCGTCGTGCCGTCCGGGCCCGTCGCCTCCGCCAGCTGGTCCGTCGTGTCGTATGTGTACGTCGTGACCTGGCTCGCCGCGTCCTTCCGCACCACCTGGCCCAGTGCGTTGCGCTCGTACGACACCACCTGGCCCAGTGCGTTCCTGCGAGAGGTCAGGCGGCCCGCCGCGTCGTGCGTGTACGTGAGTGTGCGGTCGTCGAAGTCCGTCTCGGCGGTCAGGCGGCCGGCCGGGTCGTACTCGTACGTCCACGTCAGGCCCTGCGGGTTCGTGACCTTGGTCAGGCGCAGTTCCAGGTCGTGCTCGAACTCGTAGCGCACGCCGTCCGGGCCCGTGCGGGCCGTCAGCAGGTCGAAGTGGGTGTACTCGAAGTTCGTCACTCCGCCCAGCGGGTCGGTGTGGCTGGTGCAGTTGCCCTCGCCGTCGTACGTCCAGGACTCCGTGGTGCCGTCGGCGGCCGTGCGGCGGGTCAGGCGGCCCTCGACCGTCCACTCCAGGCGAGTCACGGCGCCCGTCGGATCCGTGATTGTGACAGGTCGGCCGAAAGTGTCACGTTCGTAGCGCGTCACCGCGCCGAGCGGGTCCGTGATCTCCAAGGGGAGCCCGGCCTGGTCGCAGCGGACCGTCGTCGTGTGGCCGAGAGGGTCGGTTACGGAGGTGAGGTGGCCTGCCTCGTTGTAGGTGAAGTGGGTCGTCTGGCCCGTTGCCGACGTCACCGACGTCCTGTTGCCGCGTTCGTCGTACGTCTGGTGGGTCTCCGTGCCGTCCGTGCTCACCACCCGTACCGGCAGGCCGAGTTCGTTGTAGTCCGCCGTCGACTCGCGGCCGTCCGGGCGTACGACCGAGATCAGTCGGCCTGCCTCTTCGTAGCGGAATGTCGTCGTGTGGCCCAGCGGATCCGTCCGGGACAGCAAGCGGTGATAGCGGTCCCGTTCGAAGCGGGTCACCGCGCCGACCGGGTCCGTCTCGGCGACGATCTGGCACAGCTCGTTGACGGCATAGCGGTGGACGTGGCCGGCGCCAGTGGTGGCCGTCGTCGTGCGGAGGCCGGTCTGCGGGTCCCGTTCGCCGTAGGAGAGGCGCAGGCTCATGTGGCCTTCGGCGCCGCCTTCCGCGATGCAGCGGTCCCGCTCGTCGTACGTGTACGTGTAGCTGCGGTCGTTGGTGTCGGTCCAGGACGTGATCCGGCCCGCTTCGTCGTACGTGAATCGGAGGGGGCGGCCCGAGGAGTTGATGACCTCGGTCAGGTCGCCCGCCTCGGAATAGCCGTAGCGGATCAGTTCCTGGTCGTCCTCACCGGTGACCAGGTGCAGGGCGGTGATCCGGTGGGCCTCGGTGGTGATCCGGATGCGGTAGCCGCCGCTGTGGGAGAGGGCGGTGGGGGCGCCGGCGGAGTCGTGCTCGAAGGTGATCCAGTTGCCGTTGCGGTCGTCGATCTGCTCCAGCGGCGCGTGGTCGGCGGAGTGCTGGGCGAAGTGCCAGGTACGGCCCGACAGCGGGTCCGTGATGGTGTAACCCTCCGGCTCGGACCGTAGCGGCCAGCGTGGACCTTCGGTCGGCACAGACGTGCCGCCGGTCTCCGGGTGCGGATAGGCCAGGATCAGCCCGTCCTCGTGGACGAACACGATCCGGTCGGTGTCGATCTCCAGGCGCTGGTCCACCGTGGACGACCAGGAGGGGCCGAACCAGCGTCCGGCGCGGTAGCCGGATTCCGCACGGCGCTTGAACAGCAGCGGCAGGATGCCGGGCAGGGTGACGTCCGTCTGCGGCAGGTACATCTTGCCGGTGGCCAGGTCGACGGGGTCGGTGGGGTCGTGATGTGCGGGCGGGGTGTTGTCGCTGTGGGCACCCTGCTCACCGTTGTTGAGATGGTCGCCACCGGTTCCGAGCCCGGTCGGCTTGCCGACCCCGTTGGTGGCGTCGAGGCTCCGCTGCAGGCTGCCGGCTCCTTTCAGGGCCGCCCCGCCTGCGAGACCGGGCCCCATGTAGCCCAGCATCCGCATGGGGTCCTTCTGGAATTCGTCCCAGGTGTTATTGACGCCCTGGTAGAAGTCCTTCGAGAACCCGACCGGGTCCCTGACCGCCCTGATGCCGCCGTCGATGAGCATCGCCCCGTCGTGGAGGTAGGCGTCCCGGTCGTACAGCAGCCGGCCGGGGTTGACCGTCATGGCGAAGTCGAAGAGGTCCTTCGCGCCCTCCTTCGCGCCGCCCCACATCCGCTGCCAGCCGTTCGGCCTCTTCGGTGCCTTCTCGGCGGCCTTGTGCAACTGGCTCTTGGCGGTGCCCGCGGCCTCCTCGACCTCTCCCTTCGCCTTGTTGATCATTCCGACGAGTTCGGACATCAGGGTCTTGCCCGGGTCCTCCTCGGGAGGCTTGGTGGTGGGCGCTTCTCCGGCCTTGACCGCCTTGTTGTAGTCGTCCACGGCTGTCGCGTAGCTGCGCGACAACTCGCGTGCCGTGGGGGCCTCGTGGTCGAGGATCTGCTGGGTCAACCGCTGGGCGCCGTCGAGTACGTCCCGGTAGGCCAGGACCGCCAGGCCGGCCTCGACGAATGCGTTGAGCGCTCCGTCCAGTTCCTTGGGCAGCCGCTTGACCGTGTTGCGGAACTCCTCGGCCGCCTCGCCCTGCCAGGCGTCGGCGCTGAGCTTGCGCAGCTGTTCCGCGCCCTCACCGAAATGGGCCGCCGCGCCGCCCAACTTCTTGATCAGTTCGTCCAGCTCGGACGGCTTGCCGGGCACCCAGTCCTGGACGGTGTCCTCGGGGCCGATCCAGATCCGGCGGAACAGGAACCGCTTCTCCGTCATGCTTCGGTGGCCCCTACTCCTGGCCCTGGTTCCGGCTGTGATCGACCGGGTCGATCCGGCCGCGGAACTGCGTGCGTTCGCCGCCGATGCCCTGGTCCTCCAGCAAGGTGGAGACGGGGTGGTCCTCCTCGTACTGCTTCTGCCGCTGGACCATCATCAGGTCGTACTTCACCTTCGTCTCGGTGACGAGGAAGTCGTTGATCGTCGCGCTCAGGGCGGAGACGATCACGTCCGCGTCCTCGGCGATGCAGCCCAGACCGTGGCACCACTTGTCCAGGAAGTCGTCGACGGCCTGCGACACCTCCTCGGTGCCGGTCTTGGCGACCTCGGTCATGCCGGCGAAGTTGAACTGTTCCTCCGCCTGTTGCTTGGCGATCTTCCGGGCGACGTCCGTCGACTCCGCCAGCGGCCGGGCGATCGACCGGAGGAACTGAACCTCCCACTTGAAATCCCCGCCGTCCGCACCCTTGCGGATCAGCCATCCCTGACCTCCGCTCACGCCGACCTCCCCCGATTCCGATACGAGATGTGCAGCACCGGCTCGGTCTTGGTGGCGGACGACGCCAGCCGCACCGTGTGCTCGGCGGCCGGGTCCAGCCACACATCAACCCCCGGCGGTAGCAGGTTCAGCACGTCCGCACCGGTGGTCGAGAACCAGGCACCCTCGCCCACGAACAGAGCGAATTGCTCCAGTGACGAGAACACGGGCACCAACCGGACCGGCGGGTCAGCCTCTTTGGACGGCCCGTCGATGAGATCCAGGAGCCGGGACCGGGGTGGCGCGTCGTCGCTCCCCGCCGGTACGGGAACCGTCAAGAAGCCGGGTTCCTCGGGACGTTCGCAGTACAGCCGAGCCTGGAGAAATGCCTCGAACACGTCCTGCGGCGACGCCTCCCCACCCTTCGCCCGCCGCACCGCGTCGACCAACTCGGCCGCAACACTGGGCTCTTCCGGTCTTGGTATGTCGCCCCCGTCCGCACACATGTGCCCAAAGATCACACAGGCCGATTACGGAATGCAACGCGGCTTTCCGACAACAACAACGTGATCCCCACGACAGCGCCGGCCGCATCGGGACATGCGGCCGGCGCCAAGGAGAGCGAGGATCACGGCAGTGCGTGCACGTGCGGCCCCACCGCGTTCGACCAGGCGTTCCCCGCCGTCGCGTCCCAGTTTGTCGACCAGGTCATCGCGCCGCGCAGGTCGGGGTACGTCCTCGACGGCTTGAAGGTGCCGCAACCGGTGCCTCTGGTCAGGCAGTCCAGGGCGTTGTTCACGACCGACGGTGACACATACCCACTGCCCGCGGCCCGGGTCGACGCCGGCAACCCCAACCCCACCTGGGACGGAGCCAGACCACCCTCGAGCTGGATGCAGGCCAGCGCGGTCAGGAAGTCCACCGAGCCCTGGCTGTAGACCTTGCCGTCGCAGCCGAGCATCGAACCGCTGTTGTAGTACTGCATGTTGACGACCGTGAGGATGTCCTTCACGTTCAGGGCCGTCTGGAAGTACGAGTTCGACGTCGACTGCATGTCGATGGTCTGCGGGGCCATCGTGAGGATCATCGACGGGCCCGCCTTCGCGGACAGCGAGCGCAGTGCCTGTGTCATGTACGTCGCGTTCAGGCCGTTCTCCAGGTCGATGTCGACGCCGTCGAAGCCGTACGTCTGCATCAGCCCGTACACCGAGTTCGCGAAGTTCGTCGCCGATGTCGCGTCGTTGACCGTGACCGTGCCGCGCTCGCCGCCCACCGAGATGATCACCTTCTTGCCGGCGGCCTGCTTGGCGCGGATGTCGGCCTTGAACTGGTCCACCGTGTAGCCGCCGAGGCCCGCCGAGTCCAGGTTGAAGGTGACCGCGCCCGGTGTCCCCGTCGCGTCGGCGAAGGCCACTGCGATGATGTCGTACTGGGACTGGACGTCCGCCAGCCGCTGCACGGTCGCGCCGTTGTTGAAGTTCTGCCAGTAGCCCGTCACCGCGTGCCGGGGGAGATCGGAGCCGGTGTCGCCCGTCGGTGCCGTGGTTCCTGTCACTGTCGCCGACTTCGGTGACTCACCGGCCGCATTCGTCGCCGTGACCTGGAAGGAGTACGACGTCGAGGCTGCGAGGCCGGTCACCGTCGCTGACGTGCCGGTCACCGCCGTCACCTTCGTGCCGTTGCGGTAGATGTTGTAGCCGGTCGCCCCGGAAACCGGGTTCCACGCCAACGACACGGACGAGGACGTCGTACTCGATACCGAAAGACCGCTCGGCGCGCCCGGGATCGTCGGGGCCGGGTCGCCGCCCCCGCCGCCGTCGGGGCCGTGCACCGAGATGTCGTCGGCGTGGTAGGCCGCCTGGCCGTACCAGCCGTGCGTGTAGATCGTCACCGACCTCGTGGAGGAGCCTGTCGAGAACGTCGTCGACAGTTGTTTCCACGTCGTCGAGTCCGGCGTCCATGTCGACACGTCCGTCGTGCCCGTGCCGGTGACGCCCAGGTAGGTGTAGCCGCCCTGGACCCATCCGCTCAGTGTGTACGTCGAGTTGGGCTGTACCGCCACCGTCTGGGAGCAGCGGGCGTTGTCCTGTCCGGCCGGGGTGGCCTTGAGCGCGGAGGTACCGCCGTGGACCGGGGACGAGACGGTCGTACCGCTGTTCGCTGAACAGGTCCAGTTGCTCAGGCCCGACTCGAAGCCGGCGTTCTTGGCGTTGTTGACGTCGGCGGCGGACGCCTGGCCGATCGTCGGCACGGTGAGGGCGAGAGCGGCGGTCACCGCCCCCGACCACATGCGTATCCGTCTCCGTCTGCGTGCGCGGTCCACTGGGGCCTCCGGTGGGGGAGTGGGGTTGCGATGCGACGGTGGCCACCGTTGGACCTACAAGTTGGTCCAGACCAATTCAACTGTCAAGAGGTCCAGGCCAATTCGCCCGTCAGGAGGCCGGGATCTCCCGCCACGGTTCCGGATGGCTCAGCCTCCGAAGACCTCGTGGAGCAGCAGCGTCGTGAAGCCCAGGGCCGCCATCCCGCAGCCCGCCGTCAGCGCCAGGGACTGCAGGACCGGGGACCAGCTGTCGCGGCCGGCGACCGTTGCCGTTCCCTGGGGGTCGCGGGGGTCGTAGGTGACGGTGACCGGTGTGCCCTTCGTCGTCGACCAGGCCGCCAGGTCCTCGAATTCGACGCGGGTGCCGTCCGCCGTCACGAACGTGAAGAAGTGCCGCTTGGCGTCCGACTCGTGAGGCTCCCATTCCACGCGGACGCATTCACCGTCCGTGCGCACTCCGCGTCGCAGTACGCGCGCGACGGTGAGCAGTCGCCGGGCGTATTTGAGTGACAGTGCGCCGAAGAAGGCGGCCAGGAGGGTGAGGACGACATAGCCGGCGCCGGGGACCTCCATCGGCTAGTGCACCTCCACCGAGTCGATGATCCGGTCCAGGTCCGCGTCCGACAGTTTGCCCTCGGCCGCGTCGATACGGATCGCGAACGTCGTGTCGGTCGAGTCCAGGCCGGTCAGGATCACGCCCTCGATCGGGGTGCCCTTGGGTGGGTCGGAGTCCTCACCGGTGGACTTGAACGTGAAGTCGATCCGCTGGGCGTCGTCCGTGCCGGTCAGCTCCACGTCCTGCTGGCCCCGTACGTCCGCGCCCATCTGGATCCCGGCCTCCGCGCCGATGGCCGCCTGCTCCGCCGAGTTCGCCTGGGTGAAGTCCAGCTGCACGGTGATGAGCGAGACGGTGCGGCCCGATTCCGTCCATACGGCCGCCGCCGCGTTGTGATCGGTGGGGCGCTGCTTCTCGTACGACGGTGGATACGACACGGAGACGCCCTTCGTCTTCAGCGTCCCCCAGCCGTCGGGTACGGAGGCCGCGTCCGAGTCGCCGTTCCCGCAGGCCGTGAGGGCCAGCAGCGCGGCGGCCAGCAGGCCGGCGGTCGCGAGCGTGCGGCGGGTCTTCATCGGCGGGGCTCCTGTCTCGTCTCAGTTCGCACAGTAGCTGTAGGGCACGTACGAGCGGTTGGTGCCGCGGGGTGCACCCAGGAACTGTGCGTCCGTCAGCGTCTCCGACTTCTGCTCGGTGCTGATCGACATACCCAGGCTCAGGCCGAGGTTCAGCTCGAAGCCGTACTCGGCCGCGTTGACCTCACCCGTGTAGATCATCCTGCTCGACCTGCCCTGGTCGAACATCAGCTGACCGAAGGGGTCGTCCGCGCCGGGGCGGGACGTCGGCGCATGGTCGTCGAACATGTACTGGAACGGCGTGGCCGCCTGCTCGTTGGTGCTGTCCAGCCACTGCTCGGCGACCGCCCGGTCCTTGTCACCGGCGGTCCCCGGGTCGAAGGCGACGGTGTGGGTGACGACCTCGATGCCGACCGGACTGTCGGTGCCCTTGGCACCGGCGTTGCCGCCCCGCTTGTCGCCGTCGGACCTGCCGTTGTCGCCGCCCACCTTGGCGCCGTCCTTCTGGCCGCCCTCCTCGACCGTGCGGGTCATGTCGATGCGGACCAGCTTTCCGGTGGCCTTGTCGTAGGTGACGGTGATGGTGCCCGTCTGGATGGTGTGCGCCGAGTACTCGCCGCTGATCGGGCCCGCCTCGTAGCCGGCCTTCGTGCCGTACTCGATGGACGAGGTGTACGTGTACGCCTTGGTGTTCTTGTAGGCGTTGTCGGTCCAGGTCACGTCGGGGGAGTACTTGAAGGTGCCGCCGAGCTGCGCGCTCAGCTTCTGCTCGTCGGCCGCCGAGATCCTCATGCCGCCGGACGCGGAGGCCTCCAGACCCACCTTGCCGTAGGTGATCTGCCGGTTGGTGCCGAGGTTGTTCTCCACTCGCTCGCGGGTCTCCTCCTCGTCCTTCAGGGGCCCTGTTCCGAAGAGGTAGAGGATGCTGTCGCCGACGCCGGCCTCCGCGCCGCCGGGCATGGTCCGCCGCATCTCGTACATCTGCAGCTTCTCGATGTCCTCGCGGAACTTGTCGGCCTCCTCCGGGCTCTCGAAGACCCAGGTGTCCCCGTTGGTGACCTTGATCCCGGCGCCGAGTTCGACCTTGTCGGTGCCGAACCTGCCCACTTTCATTCCGGGTTTGAAGTCCTTCTTCACGCCGACGGACGCCGCGTCCGTGAAGGTCAGATAGACCAGCTCGTCCTTGTCGTCGACCTTTCCGTCGCCGTTGACGTCGGTGTTCGCCCTGAGGTGCTGTTCCTGGAAGCCGTACTCCTTGCCGATCTCCCAGAACAGGATCTTCGCCTTGGAGCCGGCCTTGTCGGTGACCGACGAGATCTGGCACAGCGGTGGTTCGAAGTCGGCGTCGGTGAGCGGTCTGCCCGCCTCGGTGGTCGTTCCGGAGCCGCAGTTGCCGCCGCCGGTCACCTTGCAGATCTGCTCGGCGATCTTGTCGAAGATCGTCTGGCCGATTCCGGTGGCGGTGATGCCGAGGACGATGGCGACGGCCACCGCGATCAGGCCCAGGTACTCGGTGCCGGTGGCTCCCCGGTCATCGGATCTGTACGTCCGTATGTACGCCCGTATGCCGCCCCCGCCCGCCATACGGCACCCCTCCAACCCCTCGGCAACAGCGCCTTTTCGGACGGTGAGCGTAGGTGCGGCGGAGGTCGGGCGGCGTGGGTCCCTGGACCCAAACTTCAGGCCCAGCGTCAGCCCTCTTACCAGGACCCACTCTTTTGGGTTCGGTCGGGATGCTCAACCTGCCCCGATTTGACGTGTCTTGTGCGACGACAGTTGCACGCCAGCTACGGAAACGCTGTTCTCCGGTCATCGAGGCGTGGATACAGTGCTGAGGTAGTCACGCAATGAAGTCACCTCGGTACACCGGAGTTGCGCCGGTGGGCCGACCGGGCGGGAAACGGGGAGCTGCGCGTGCCAACAGCCATTGCCGTGACCAGCGTTGATATGGCCCTGCCGGCGCAGGACGAGCGGACCCTGCCCGCCGTTGTCCTGCAGGACGTGCACCAGCGTCCGCTGGAACAGGCGCTCGCGGAGATGCAGGCGCTGATCGAGACGCACGGGCATGTGATCGTCGTCAGCTCACGTGCCGTCCCCGCCGCGGTGGACCGGCGGTTGCACACCATCCGGTCGATCCTGGAAAGCGACCGGATCGCCCTGTTCCGCCCCGATCTGCCGCCACTCGGAATCGCTGTCCTGGCCCGGCAGTTGAGACAACTCGCCTCCTGCGACCTCAGCCCCGGAGTCCTCGCCTCCGCGGGCCGGCTGCTCACCCATTACATCCACGCCGGCGCCCTCCTCGGCTCCGTGGCCCGGCTCGACCGTGTCCCCGTCAGCCTCAAGTCGCACGCCAAGTCCTGGATGCCGGGCAGCCAGTTCGGCGTGATCGCCCACCCCGAGCCGCAGCTGGTGAAGATCGACCCCCAAGCCACCCTGAGCGGACCGGAGTTCGGCACCTGGATGCTCATCGCCAAGGGCCAGCTCCAGTCCGACTGGGTCACCGCCGCTCTGGCCCCGGCCTGGAAGGTGCAGGGGCTGCGCGAGGCCCAGCTGCCCGCCGAGTCGGCCGGCTGGTGGGGGACCGGCAAACTCATCGAGTTCTGCACCTACCTGCCCGACCTGTCGGTGCTCTACCAGCTGGTCAGCTCGGTACGGCAGGGCCGCTGCCACTGGTGCGGCATCGACGTCATCGGCGACCGGTGTGTGTTCTGCTCCGCCGTCGCACCGGACCACGAGCAGCCCTACGAGAACCAAATCCCCGCGGGGTGAGTCCTGAATCACAGGACACGCACGGGGCCCCGGTACCCCGCGGGGTCGCACACGAGCCCTCACCGCTCACACGAACCCAGCCCACTCGACCGAGATCCCCAATGAGGTTGCACGGTTCATGAACTCCCGTCAGCGCCGCGGCGTGATACTCCTGCTTCTGTCCGTCATCTGCGCCCTCGGCGCGTTCGCGGGCGTCCTGTCCGTCATCAGCGACGTGAAGTCCAAGGTCGGTCCCGAGGTCACCGCGTACCGGCTCAAGGCGGACGTGGAGCCCTACACCACCCTCACCACGGGCCAGTTCGAGAAGATCGAGATGCCCGAGCGCTGGCTGTCGGCCAACGCGGTCACGGATCTCCGGCAGATCGAGGGCAAGATCGCCGTGACGACCCTGCGCGAGGGCTCCCTGCTGCAGAGCGACATGATCGTCGACCAGCCCGCCCTGCAGCCCGGGCAGCAGGAGGTCGCCATCATGATCGATGCGGCGACCGGTGTGGCCGGCAAGATCACGCCGGACTCCACGGTCAACGTGTACGCCACCTTCGCGGGCGAGCGGGAGGGTGACCCCGCTCAGTCCAAGATCATCGTAACAAATGCCCGGGTGATCGACGTCGGCAGGTTGACGTCCCTCAACCCCGACGAGGACGACCGCAGCCGCCGCACCACCGACGCCGTGCCCATCACCTTCGCGCTGTCCACCATCGACGCCCAGCGCCTCACCTACGCCGAGTCGTTCGCCGACCGCGTCCGGCTCGCCCTGGTCGCGCCCGGCAGCGACACCACCGTCCCCGACGAGGACCGCACCTACGAACTCGCGAAGGACAAGTGAGGCCCGTATGCCCACGAGGATCCTGCCGGCGGTCGGCGACGCGGACGCGGTCCGCTCCATCACGACCCTGCTCAGCCAGCTCCCGGACGCCGAGCCGGTGGCCCCGGTGGTCGACTCCACCCAGCTCATCGACACCCTCGCCCGGCTCGCCGCCGAGTCCGTCGACGAACTGCCCGAGGTCGTGGTCGTGCACGAGCGGATCGGCCCCGTCCCGGCACTGGAGCTGATCCGCGAGGTCGCCCTGCGCTTCCCCGCCGTCGGGGTCATCCTCGTCACCTCCGACGCCGGCCCCGGCCTCTTCCAGGCCGCCATGGACTCCGGCGCCCGGGGCCTGGTCGCCCTGCCGCTGAGCTACGAGGAACTCGCCAACCGCGTCCAGGCCGTCGCCCAGTGGTCGGTCGGCGTACGCCGCCACCTCGGCCACACCGGCGACGTGTTCACCGGCGTCGGCGGCACGGTCGTCACGGTCAGCGGCGCCAAGGGCGGAGTGGGCGCGACGGTGACGGCCGTCCAACTGGCGCTGGCCTCCCAGGCGTCGGGCCGCAGCACCGCCCTGGTCGACATGGACCTCCAGACCGGCGACGTCGCCTCCTACCTGGACGTCCAGTTCCGCCGCTCCGTCGTCGACCTCGCCGCCATCACCGACATATCCCCGCGCGTCCTCGCCGACGCCGTCTTCCGGCACGACACCGGCGTCGCCCTGCTGCTCGCCCCCGGCGAGGGCGAACGCGGCGAGGAGGTCACCGACCGGGCCACCCGGCAGATCGTCAGCGCCCTGCGCTCCCGCTACGAGACCGTCGTCATCGACTGCGGCGCCCAGATGAGCGGCGCCGGCGCGGCTGCGGTGGAGATGGCCGACAGGGCGCTGCTGGTCACGACGCCGGACGTGATCGCGGTCCGCGGCGCCAAACGCACCGTACGGATGTGGGACCGGCTGCAGATCCGCAAGGCCGAGGAGACGACCGTCGTCGTCAACCGCCAGTCACGCGCCACGGAGATCCAACCGCCGCTCATACAGAAGATCACCGGCACGCCGGTGGCGGCCACCGCCGTCCCCGCCAACTTCAAGGAACTCCAAGGAGCCGTGGACGCCGGCCGCCTCCACGAGCTGGACAGCAAGAGCGCGGTCAAACAGGCCCTCTGGGGCCTCGCGGGCGAACTCGGGCTGGTCAAGGTCCCCGAGGCCGACCGCAAGGGCAGCCGGCTGCGGGGCGACCGCGGCGCGGTGAGCTTCCGGAGACGGAAGGACGGAGGGGGATGAACATG
>NZ_JBQQCE010000148.1:0-20742 GCF_052245645.1 Streptomyces sp. KR55
TCATGTCGGCCACCCTTCTCAGCTCGCGGCGGACGCGGCGGCGTCGACGGGCGTGACGGACGAGGTACCGATCACCTTGCCCCGGGCGTCGAGCGCCTGCACCTGAAGCCGGTCGGCGTCCCGGTCGCCCGCAGGAAGGGTGATCGGTGTGTCGAACCCGTCCCAGGCCGTGGTCGCGACCGGCTTGAGGGCGCCGTCCGAGGCGCCGGCGAGCAGCCGCCAACGGGCCACCTCCGAGGCGCCGTTCCAGTTGGCATGGACTGTTCCCGCGGCCGCGTCCTCGGCGAGGAGCCTGGGCTTGGTCAGCGGCTTGCCCTCCCAGTCGAGGCGGTAGGCGCGGTAGCTGCTGCTGTCGGGGGAGGCGGGGAAGGTGGCGTCGAACAGCAGCCGGCCGTCGCGCGAGAACTCCGAGATCCGGCCGGGCGCGGACGCCGCCCAGCTGACGAAGGTGTTGCCGTTGTCCAGGCTCTGGCTGCCGCCTTCCCGGGCGGTCGACATCATGTCCGGGTGGGTCAGCTGGTGCACCAGCCGGGCTGTGCCGCGCTTGGGATCGATCTTGATCCAGGCGACCCGCGACTCGTACCCGGGCAGCCCGTTGGGTGTGGAGTTGTCGAAGATCCGGTAGGTGTTGTCACCGACGGCCCGCACGTCGTGCTGCCAGCTGAACCGGGCCCCGACACCGAGCCGGAAGTCGCTGTTGCGGCCGCCCAGACGCCAGATGATCTCGCCCGTGTCCCGGTCCACCTTGAAGACCGTGCTGGCGGCGTTGCCGGAGATCAGCAGGTTGCCGTCCGTGTCGACGCCGACGGAGTTCACGTGCAGGAAGTCGTACGGTGTGGCGGCGTCGCGGGGCGCCCGGAGGTCGGACTGGGTGACCGGCACGTGCTCCAGGGCGCTCCAGTCCAGCAGCTTCCTGCCGGTGGCGATGTCGATCTCCTGCACCACGCTGTCGACGACTCTGCCGTCCTTCGCGCCGCCCGCTCCGCTGAGGTCGTACGGCTTCTGCTGGTAGCTGATGACCAGTGCGGTGCCCTCGGGAGTCAGCAGGAACTCGTGGAGGTCCATCACCTGTCCGGTGTCCGGCGTCTGGACCGTCGCTATGATCTCGTAGTTCTCGTTGGCGATGTACCCGATGCCGGTGCCCTTACCCGTGTTGGTCGCCTCGCCCTCCCACCAGGTCAGTACCTTCTCGCCCTGGTACTCCTGGACCCGGAAGTCGGTGGCGAAGGAGTTCGTCGGCAACTCGCGGAACCAGATGGGCCGCCCCTCGTCGTCCATGATCTGCGGTCCGCGGACCTCGCTCGTCATGCTCTGCGGTGTGACGAAGATGTCTCCCTCGGCCCGTCCCGGGCGACGGACCCGCACGTCGGTGGCAGGCGGTTCCGCCACGCCCGTGGCCGCGAAGTCGCCCGGTCGCAGTGCGGCGGCGGAGGAGGCCAGGGCGTGGGCGGGGGAGGTGGCGTCGGTGGGCGCGGCCCGCGTGTCCGGCGCCGTTCCCGAGGCGTTGGACGCGAAGGCCAGTACGGCGGTCGCCGCCATGGCGGTCAGAGTGCCTATCAGAGTGCGTAAAGGATGGGTCATCCGCTTCAGCTCCAGTCGGAGAAGTGGGGGAAGGACGGTCGGAGGTTCCCCGGAGCAGACAGAGGTCGGTTGCCGCGCAAGATCGATGTAACGGGACGGTTCTAACAACACTTCGGTCACAACACCGTCACAGGTGAGGTCCTCGCACTACGGCCTCTTCCGCCCTGGAGACCGCCCCGGCCGTCCCCCGGTATCCCGTGAGGGAACTCGCCCGCGTCGTCAACCCCTTAGGGGTCGGCGCTGCAGACAGGGGTTTCGGCGAGGAAACCAGGCTGCTAATTTCGGTCACGTCTTCCGGAGATCGCATTTCTGCTACTCGGTCACATTGTTCACCGGATGAATTCCGCAACTCCTTGGGGGGAGAGCGTTGATTCGCTGCGGAAGGAACTGTCGGACAGAAGGTTCTCTCGCGGACGGCGAGCGTCGGCCGCATCAACGGGGCAGGTGAGGAGCCGGGGTGGAACCCGAAGAGGAGGAAATCACTCAGCAACCTCTCGTGGAGATCGAGATCGGCTCGCTGAGCCTGGCAGGATCGCCACGGTTGGCAGGGGAGTCGGCGGAGCACATCGAGGCCCTGGCCGCGGCCGAGGAGCCGTTGCCGCCGATCACGGTGCACCGGCCGACGATGCGGGTCATCGACGGCTTCCACAGGCTGAAGGCGGCCCAGTTGCGGGGCGACAGGACGATCGCCGCCCGGTTCTTCGACAGGGACGAGACCGCGGCCTTCGTCCTGGCGGTGAAGCTCAACGTCACCCACGGTCTGCCGCTGACGCTCGCGGACCGCAAGCGCGCCGCCGAACGCATCATCGCCTCCCGTCCGCAGTGGTCGGACCGGAGGGTCGCCTCGGTCACCGGGATTTCCCCGGGGACCGTGGGCGACATCCGCAGACGGGCCGGGCGGGAGCCGGAGCCGGTGAGCCGACGGCTGGGCCAGGACGGCAGGCTGCGGCCGGTCGACGGCAGCGCCGGCCGCAGCATCGCGGGTGAGCTGTTCACCCAGAACCCGGAGTTGTCGCTGCGTCAGGTCGCCCGCGCGGCGGGGATCTCACCGGAGACGGCCCGCGACGTGCGCAATCGGTTGCGCAACGGCGAGGACCCGCTGCCCCGGCAGCACCGTCGGAGGAAGAACGCCGAGCCGGGTCAGGGCGCCGTCGTGCACAAGGATTTCAGGGCCCTCGGACTCGCGCGGCCGGCCGGGCGGGGCCAGGCCCAGGCCGTTCCGGACCGGGCCGCGCTCGTGAAACGGCTGAAGGACGATCCCGCACTCCGGTTCACGGACACCGGCCGCAATCTGCTCCGGCTCCTTGCGCTGCACACGCTGAGCAAGGACGAGTGGGAGGCCATCATCAACAACGTTCCGCCGCATTGCAGCAACATCATCGCCGACCTGGCCCGGCAGTTCGCCGAGCTCTGGTCGGAGTTCGCCGTCCGGGTCGAAAAGGAGGTCGCACAGATCAGCTGAGTCCGGCTCACGCCCGGGCGTCGACCGCCGCGAGAACCTTTTCTCGCGGCGGTTTTTCGTGTGCGCATTTCATCGCCGGACGGCGTCGGGGCCGGGCGCCGAATGGAGCCGAGCATTCCCCTTTGCGCCGGTCGAGCCTCGGTGGTCCATAATTGAACTTCAAGTGCGCGGGTAACCCTGCTGTGACCGATAGCACTTCACAGGAAGCTCATAGGTGACTGAAAATGATCGGCGCGCAGGTAAAGCCTGTTTCGTACGGCTCGGACTACCTGCCGAGATCGACGGCGATTGACCGGTTGGCCTGGCAGGACGGCATCGGACAAGGGGACGTCGCGCCGGACGTCCCGGACCTCCCTCTGCGGTCAAGAATGGTAATTCGGCCACTCCGGCGAGGGGAGGTGGGTAGATCGATCTAACCGGACCAGAGAAAAGAGACCCGCGCGTGCGCGAATTGGGTGCTATGTTTCAGGCCGTGTCCTGCTCTTCGGGTTGATAATGGAGACTCACCCCCCACCTTCAGTATCACTGCAGGTCAGCAGCCGCTTTCCTTTTTCTTCTCAATTGCTGGATACTTTGCCGGCCGACGGCACCGGTCGATCAGTGCCGACGGGTGTGAACAACGCGTCGGGAGGCGTGCGCGAAGGTGCGGGGGTGCCTGTGAATCTCAGTGAACGAGACGAAGAACTGCGACTGTTGATGCGTCGCTACAGGGAGTGCGCGAGAGGCAAGGGCTCGGTCGTCCTGGCGAACGGCCCGGTGGGATGCGGCAAGACAGCCCTGGTCCGGGCGTTCGCCGACTGGGCCACGCAGCAGGGTGGCTACTGCTTACCGCTGACGGCGTCCGCCGGTGAACGGCTCGACCGGCTCGGCCTCGTCGACCAGCTGATCGACGCGATCCGCGCGGTCGGCATGATCGGCGAACCGCTCTCCGCCGAGAGCAGTGCCGGCATGGTCGAGGCCGCCCTCGGCGGGGAGGGCGGGCGGGTGCCGCTGACGCTGATGCAGCGTATCCACCGCGCCGTCACCGGCATCGCCCAGCGTCGGCCGCTCGTCATCAGCGTCGACGACGTGCACTTCGCGGACGAGGCGTCCCTTCAGTGTCTGAGATACCTGATACACCGAATCGATTCGGCTGCCGTCCTCATCGTCCTCGCCGAGAGCTCCTGTCATGAACGGGCGCTCGCCGACTTCCACGCGGAGATCCTGCACCTTCCCCACGCGCACCGGATGCGGCTCGGCCTGCTCACCCTCGACGGGGTCGCCGGGCAACTGGCGCGGCACCCGGGCACCGGTTCGGCGGCACGGGAGAACGCCGAACCGTGGGCTCGGACCAGCGGAGGCAACCCGTTGCTCCTGCACGCGCTGATCGAGGACTTCACCGAGCGGACGACAGTGCCCGCCGCGCCGGAAACCGCCGCACGGACCACGGAGCCCCTCAGGGCCGGAGGTCCCGTACCCGGAGGGTCCTTCCGGCGTGCCTTCCTGCGCTGCCTCCACCGCTGCGAACCCGCCCTGCTCGCGGTGGCCCGCGCGATCGCCGTCCTCGGCGACTCGGCCACCCCGTCCCTGATCGCCGGCCTCCTCGGCGACCACGCCGCCTCCGTCCGCCGGAGCCTGGCCGACCTGCGCACCGCCGGTCTGCTGAGGGACCTGCGGTTCCGGCACGAGCAGGTCCGGCCGGCCGTACTCGACGACATCCCTGTCCAGGACCTCCGCGCGCTGCGCGACCGGGCCGCCGAACTGCTCCTGGAGAGCGGCGCCCCCGCCGCGGCGGTGGCCGACCAGCTGCTCGCCGCCGGCGACACGGCGGGTGCCACCTGGCAACCCGACATCTTCCTCGGGGCCGCCCGGGAGGCCATGCACGCGGGAGACATCACCGCCTGCGTCGAATATCTGCGCCACGCGTCCGGCATCTGCGCGGACGCCGTCCAGGAGGCCGAGGTGACCGCCGCCCTGGCCGGGGCCCAGTGGCTCATCGACCCCGCGAAGGCGTCCCGGTACCTGCCCCAGCTCTGCCGCATGGTGCGGGCCGGTCTACTCACCGGACCAGAGGCGCTGGTACCGGTCCGCCAACTCGTCTGGCGGGGCGAGTTCGAGCGGGCCGACGCCCTGCTGCGGACCGTCGAGCGCCAGGCGGCCACCGCCGGGGCGGACGTCTGGGACGGTGCCGGACCGCCCTCGTCCGCCGTCCGGCCCGACCTCGCGCTCGTCCGGCTGGGCCTGTCCTTCTGCTACCCCGGGCTGCGGCATGGCACCGGCCCGGCCACGCCCGCCGGCACGGCGGCGGACGACCCGCCCGGCGCTGAGCCGCCGGAGCCCGAGCCCCTGTCGCCCCGCACCTTCCTGGCCCTCTCGGCAGGCCTCACCGGCGACGACGAAGACCGGCTCGCCGCCCGGGTGCTGGGCGCCGCCCGCGCGGACAGCTCCTTCACCGCCGCGCTGGCCGCGCTGGTCCTCCTGACGCACACCTGCCGGCTCGACGAGGCCCGACTCTGGTCGGAGCGGCTGCTCGACAAGCCCTGGAACCGCGGCGTCCCGATGCGCCGGGCGCTGTTGGAGACGGTCCGGGCGGGAGTGGCCCTGCGCCGCGGCGACCCGGCCGAGGCGAGCGAGGCGACACGGACCGCCCTGAGCCTCGCCACCCCGGAAGCCTGGGGTATCGCGATCGGGCTGCCCCTGTCCCTGGCGATCCGCGCGGCGACCGAACTCGGCGACCTCGAGACCGCCAGGTCGTACCTCGATCTCCCGGTGCCCGTGCCCGTGTTCGGGACCCCCTTCACCCTGCCGTACCTCCAGGCCTTCGGCCGCTACCAGCTCGCCATCGAACGGCCGCGCGCCGCCCTGCGGACCTTCCAGTCGTGCGGGGAACTCATGGTCAAGTGGCGGCTCGACGCGCCGGAACTCGTGGACTGGCGCAACGACGCGACCGCGGCGCTCATCGCCCTGGGCTACCTGCACAAGGCACGGGCCACGGTCGTCGAGCACCTGGCCCGGCTCGGCGACGGCGCCGGCCACGCCCGGGGCGTCGCGCTGCGCCACCTCGCGGCGACCAGCCCGCCCCGCGACCGGCTGCCGCTGCTGCGGGAGGCGGTGCGCATCCTCAGAGCCTGTGGCGACCGGCTCGAAGCGGGACGTGCGCTGGCGGACATGGAGGCCCTACGGACCGCCGCGGTGCGCCACGACGTCCCGCCCGAACTGCCCCGGCCCGTGGCCTCGCTGCGGACGTACCTGGACGCGGTGCGGGACGCTCCGCAACCGCCGCCCGCCCCGGCACGCCGCCCGCGCGGCGGCCACCCGGGACACAGAGCCGCGCCGGACAAGACGCCACGGCCGCCGGCCGAACTCACCGAAGCCGAGCGCAGGGTCGGTGCCCTCGCCGCCTCCGGCTGCACCAACCGGGAGATCGCTGACCGCCTTTTCATCACGGTGAGCACCGTGGAACAACATCTCACCAAAATTTACCGGAAGTTGAAAGTGCGCAGCCGTGGTGAACTTCCGGCATCACTCGCCCGTTTCGGGGAATCCTCGTGCTCACCGAACGGACGGTGAAGGCCGGCCTCCCGTCCAACCGCGGATATCGGTCTGTTGGACAGCATTGTGGGCCCGGTCGGAATCATGTGATCCTGGCCGCCGAAATCAACTTGCCATAACTGATTCCGCATGGGGGGAAATCCATGGCCGGAAGGCATCTGGACGACAATGCGCGGCGTGCGCAGGAAGGCCTGGATCCTGTTCTCGTGGATTTCCTGGAAGGCGTGGAAAGCGCATCGGCCGCGAACCGTGCCGCTTTTGACCGCGCGGGACTGAAGCAGGGCGGGCCGAGCCTCTCCGGCCCGCCCGACACCGCCACGAAGATCCTGAACCGGGGCTGGGCCGCACCGTTGGCCGCCGGCCCGCTCGCCGGGCTCGTCCGGCCCGGCGTGGAGCCCGCCGTGGTCCGGGCGGCCGGCCGTGCCGGACTGCCCACCGTCGTCAGCGCCCTCACCCCCCACCCCCTCACCTCGCTCACGGCGGCCGGAGACGGCCCGCTGTGGCTGCGGATGTACGCCTTCCGGGACGGCGGCATGACGGAGCGCGTGGCCGCCCGCGCCGAGGACGCCGGGTTCGCCGCCCTCGTACTCGCCCTGGGCCCCCAGGACGGTGCCGCACCCGCGCCGACCGCCGAGGACACCCGGCTCCGGCTCTCCGGCGCCGCCGGCTGGGCCGATCTGGAGCGGCTGCGCTCGGCCTCCGCCCTGCCGCTGCTCGTCGCCGGCGTCCGCACCGCGCGGGACGCCTCCCGTGCCGTCGACGCGGGGGCCGACGGCCTCGTCATCGACCGCCTGGAAGCACTGCCCGCCGTCGTGGCCGCCACGACCGGGGGCCGCCCCGTCCTGCTGGACGGCGGCGTCCGCCGGGGCGCCGACGTACTGGTCGCCCTCGCCTCGGGCGCCGACGCGGTCCTCCTCGGACGGCCGGTGCTGGACGCGCTCCTCGCCGACGGGGAGACCGGCGTCACCGCGGCGCTGGACGGCCTCGTCCGCGAACTCCAAGCCGCGATGACCTTCACCGGCACGGCCTCGGCCACCGAGGCCCACCCGGGCATCCTCCGCATGGCCCCCCACCCGGTGACGGTCCCCGCCCCGGCCGCGGCGGCCCCCACCGCCGACGCGACGCCCGCGACCCCGCCACCGGACGGCGCCGCGGGTGCGCTGCGCAGGACCGACCTGCACGCCTGCGTCGCGGACCCCGTCCTGGACACGATGACCTTCCTGAACGAGATCACCCATCGCTACCCGGACGCGATCTCCTTCGCCCCGGGACGCCCGTACGACGGTTTCTTCGACACCGAGCTGATCTTCACCCACATCCGCGGCTACCTCGACCACCTGGCCGCACAGGGCCGCACGCCACAGGACATCCGTACCGCCATGTACCAGTACGGCCCCACCGCAGGCCAGATCCGCGAGATCGTCGCCGACTCGCTGCGCGCGGACGAGAACATCGACGTACCTGCCGAGTCGATCGTGATCACGGTTGGCGCGCAGGAGGCCATGCTGCTCGTCCTGCGCGCCCTCATCGGCGGCCCCGACGACGTCCTGCTGGTGGCGAGTCCCTGCTACGTGGGCATCACCGGCGCGGCACGGCTGCTCGACGTGCCGGTGACCGCGGTCGAGGAGCGTGAGGACGGCTTCCACAGCGCCGACCTGGAGGCGGCGATCCTGCGGGAGCGGGCCCGCGGACGGCGCCCCCGCGCGTTCTACGTCATCCCCGACCACTCCAACCCGTCCGGGGCCACCCTGGACGAGCCGACCCGCAGGGAACTGCTGGCCGTGGCGGAGCGGCACGGCGTCCTCCTCATCGAAGACAGCCCCTACCGCCGGGTGAGCCCCGGCACGCCGCAGCCGACGCTGAAGTCCCTGGACCGGTCGCGCACGGTCGTCCATCTCGGCTCCTTCGCCAAGACGGTCTTCCCCGGCGCCCGGGTCGGCTTCGCCGTGGCCGACCAGCGGGTCGTGGACGCCGACGGGCGGACCGGCCTGCTCGCCGACGAACTCGCCAGGATCAAGAGCATGGTGACGGTGAACACCTCGTCCCTGAGCCAGGCCGCGGTGGCGGGAGCCCTGCTGGCTGCCGAAGGCCGGATCTCCGAACTGAACTCCGACGCGGCCGCCTACTACGGCGACGCCATGCGGACCACGCTCCGCAGGCTGGACGCCTGCCTGCCGGCTGCCCGGCGCGACGCCCTGGGCGTGCGCTGGAACGAACCCGCCGGAGGATTCTTCCTGACCGTGCACGTCCCCTTCCGGGCGGACGACGCGGCCCTGACCCGCTCCGCACAGGACTTCGGCGTCATCTGGACGCCGATGAACTACTTCTATCCGCAGGGCGGCGGGCACCACGCCCTCCGCCTGTCCACGAGTTACCTGACGACCGCGGACATCGAAGAGGGCACCGCGCGGCTCACGCGGTTCATCGAGGCGCAGAGCACGGAGGCGTGAGGCACCGCATACGGAAATCGCCTCGTCTCCTTCTTCCGCGCTCCGGCCCCTAAGCCCTCCGCAGGCTCCTTTTCCTCATTTTCTCCGGGGATTTCCTCCTGGGATTCCTCCTCGGATCTCCTCCCCGGATTTCCACCTCGGATCTCCTCCTCGAAGGCGATCGGAAAGGCGAAGCAAGTGACCGGAAGCATCAACGCACGGAAACCGCGCAGCAGGCCGCGCATGTGGGGGTGGACCTACCGATGACGATCAACCTGGACCGAGCCGAGACACCGGTCCTCACCGGTGACGGCGCTCTGAAAACGCCGTACCGACCCCGGATCGTCGGTGTGGGAACCGCCGCGTCCGCCACGTCCTACTCCCAGCAGGAGGTGCTCGACGCCTTCGGCATCACCGACCACAAGATCCGTTCCGTCTTCGTCAACAGCGCCATCGACCGGCGCCACCTGACCCTGCCCGAGCCGGACGCCGACGGCGTCCGCAGCCCCGAGCCGCAGGGCGACCTGCTGGACAAGCACAAGGCCATGGCGGTGCAGATGGGCGTCGAGGCGCTCCGGGCCTGTCTGAAGCGGGCCGGCGCCGAACTCTCCGACCTGCGGCACCTGTGCTGCGTCTCCTCCACCGGCTTCCTCACCCCCGGCCTCAGCGCCCTGCTCATCCGAGAGCTGGGCATCGACCGCCACTGCAGCCGCAGCGACATCGTCGGCATGGGCTGCAACGCCGGACTCAACGCGCTGAACGTCGTGGCCGGCTGGTCCGCCGCACATCCGGGCGAACTCGCCGTCGTGCTCTGCACGGAGGCCTGCTCCGCCGCGTACGCGATGGACTCCTCGATGCGGACCGCGGTCGTCAACAGCCTCTTCGGCGACGGCGCCGGGGCCATCGCCCTGCTGTCCGGGCCGGGTGACGAGGCGTCGGGGACGCCCGAGGGCCCGAGCGTCTTCAAGCTGGCCAGCTGCATCATCCCTGAAGCGGTCGACGCGATGCGCTACGACTGGGACCGCGAGCTGGACCGGTTCAGCTTCTACCTCGACCCGCAGATCCCCTACGTCGTCGGCGCCTACGCCGAGATCGTGGTCGACCGTCTGCTGAACGACACCGGTTTGCGCCGCAGCGACATCCGCCACTGGCTGGTGCACTCCGGCGGCAAGAAGGTCATCGACGCGGTCATCGTCAACCTGGGCCTGACCCGCCACGACCTGCGGCACACCGTCGGCGTCCTGCGGGACTACGGCAACGTCTCCAGCGGATCGTTCATTTTCTCGTACGAAAGGCTGCTCGACGAGCAGGTCACCCGGCCCGGCGACTACGGAGTGCTGATGACCATGGGACCGGGCTCCACGCTGGAGACGGCGCTGGTCCAGTGGTGAGAACGGAGGAGAAGACAGTGGGGGACAACACGGTGAGGGACATGAGTGACGCACTGACACTGAGCATCGACGGGACCCAGCCGCTGTCGGCCGCGGCCGTCAGGGACATCACCGCCCTGTGCGACCGGGTGGAGGACCGGGGCGAGGGCGGGACCGTGACCCTCAAGGTCACCGGTGCGCCCGCACCCGGCTGGACGGACGGGCTGGCCGTCGCCCTCGTCACCAAGTGGGAGCGGGCGCTGCGCCGGCTGGAGCGGCTGCCGGCCGCGACCGTCGCCCTCGCCGCCGGGGACTGCGGCGGGCAGGCCCTCGACGCCTTCCTCGCCGCCGACATCCGTATCGCCACCCGGGACACCCGCCTCGTCGTCCCGTTCGACGGCGAGTCGACCTGGCCCGGACTGGCCATGTTCCGGCTCGTTCAGATCGCCGGTTCGGCCCGCATCCGCCGGGCCGTCCTGTTCGGCCAGCCCGTCAAGGCGTCCGAGGCGCTGATGCTGGGCATCGCCGACGAGCTGACCGAGGATCTGAACGGCGCCGCCGCCGCCACCGCGCAGCGACTGGCCGGCCTGTCCGGCAAGGAACTCGCCATCCGTCGCCAGCTCCTCTTCGACGCGGTGACCACCGGCTTCGAGGACGCGCTCGGCGCACACCTGGCCGCCTGCGACCGCAGCCTGCGACGCACCGCGACGGAGCAGGCCGCATGACGACCGACCTGGCGGGATCCCCGGCCGCCCTCGACGGGTGGCCGGCCCTGACGGAGGCCGCCGAGCGGGAGCAGCAGACGCTGGCGTCGCTCCCCTCCCCGGCGCAGCGCACACCGCGGCAGCGGGCCGAGGCGCAGACGGCGAAGGACACGGCCCGGGCGTTGCGCGCCCGGTTCCTGGACGACCATGTCGACATCGTCTACGACCGGCTCACCGACGGGCGCTCCCGGGCCCTGCGGATCGAGGAGCTGGTCGAGGCCGCGGCGACCGCCTTCCCCGGTCTGGTGCCGACGGCGGACCTGCTCGCTCGGGAACGCAGCCGCCTGCAGGCCGACAAGGAAGGCCACGAGATCGACCAGGGCATCTTCCTCCGGGCCGTCCTGTGCTCACCCACCGCCGGACCCCACCTCCTCGACGCGATGCTCCGGCCGACGGCCCGCGCGCAGCGCCTGCTGCCGGAGTTCCTGCGCACCGGCACCCTGGAGATGGAAGCCGTACGGCTGGAGCGCCGCGACGGGGTGGCCCGGCTGACGATGTGCCGGGACGACCGCCTCAACGCCGAGGACAACCAGCAGGTCGACGACATGGAGACCGCCGTCGACCTGGCCCTGCTCGACCCGTCCGTCCGGGTGGGCCTGCTGCGGGGCGGCGAGATGAGCCATCCCCGCTACCGCGGCAGGCGCGTGTTCAGCGCCGGCATCAACCTCAAGAACCTCAGCTCCGGCGACATCTCCCTGGTCGACTTCCTGCTGCGCCGCGAACTCGGCTACATCCACAAGCTCGTCCGCGGCCTGCGAACCGACGACGCGGGCGCGTGGCACACCCGGCACGTCGAGAAGCCGTGGGTCGCCGCGGTCGACGGCTTCGCGATCGGCGGCGGCGCCCAGCTGTTGCTGGCGTTCGACCACGTGATCGCCGCGTCCGACGCCTACTTCAGCCTGCCTGCCGCGAAGGAGGGGATCATCCCCGGGGCGGCCAACTTCCGGTTCAGCCGGTACGTCGGCCCCCGCCTGTCCCGGCAGGTGATCCTGGAGGGCCGCCGGATCTGGGCGTCGGAGCCGCAGGCGCGGCTGCTCGTCGACGAGGTGGTGGAGCCGCACGAGCTGGACGCCGCCGTCGAGCGGAGCCTGGACCGGCTCGACGGCGAGGCGGTGCTCGCCAACCGGCGCATGCTCAACCTGGCGGAGGAACCGGCGGACGCGTTCCGCGCGTACATGGCGGAGTTCGCCTTCCAGCAGGCGCTGCGGCTGTACGGCGAGGACGTGATCCACAAGGTCGGCCGGTTCGCCGCGAGGTCCGCGTGACCGTCGGCGGCCCGGGCGTCGGCCGCCCGGACGACGGCCGGCCACGGGTCCGTTACGAGAAGAAGGACCACGTCGCCCACGTCACCCTCGACCGCCCCGAGGTGCTCAACGCGATGGACCTCCGTATGCACGAGGAACTCGCCGGTGTCTGGGACGACGTGGAGGCCGACGACGACGTCCGGGTGGTGGTCCTGACCGGCGCGGGCGACCGCGCCTTCTCCGTCGGGCAGGACCTCAAGGAGCGGGCCCGCCTCGATGCCGAGGGGGACCCCCCGACGACGTTCGGCAGCCGCGGCCGGCCCGGCTGGCCCCGGCTCACCGAGCGGTTCGACCTGTCGAAACCGGTGGTGGCACGGGTCAACGGGTACGCACTCGGCGGCGGTTTCGAACTGGTCCTCGCCTGCGACCTCGTGATCGCCGCGCACAACGCGGTGTTCGCGCTGCCCGAGGCACGGCTCGGGCTGGTGCCCGGCGCGGGCGGCGCCTTCCGGCTGGCTCGCCAACTGCCCCTGAAGACAGCCATGGGGTACCTGCTCACCGGGCGCCGGATGGACGCGCGGACCGCCCTGCGTTTCGGGCTGGTCAACGAGATCGCCGACGCGGGGGAGCTGGACCGCCGGGTCGCGGAGTGGACGGACGACCTGGTCCGCAGCGCGCCCCTGGCGGTGCGGGCCGTCAAGGAGTCGGTGATGCGCTCGCTCGACCAGCCCCTGCCGGAGGCGTTCGCCACCCGGTATGTCTGGGAGGAACGGCGCATGCGCAGCAGGGACGCCGTGGAGGGCCCCCGGGCCTTCGCGGAGAACCGGGAACCGGTGTGGACCGGGCGGTGACGCGGAGGTGAAGGCCTCGGTTCGGTGACGTCGGCCAGGTGGCCGGGCGGTCGGTGAGGGTGTCCTCGCCGGCGGCCCGGCCCCGCCCGCCAGGACACGGCAGAGACCCGCCCGCCAGGACACGGCAGAGAAGGGACACGCCGATGCCAGTCGCGCGTATCAACGGAATCAACCTGAGCTATGACGCGTACGGATCCGGGCCGCCCGTGGTGATGGTCACCGGCACCGGCGCCCCGGGACGGGTCTGGCGTACCCACCAGGTACCCGCGCTGACGGCGGCCGGACACCGGGTGATCACTCTCGACAACCGGGGTGTCCCGCCGACCGACCCGTGCCCCCATGGCTTCACCCTTGACGACATGGTCGCGGACGTCGCCGGTCTGATCGAACACCTCGGTGACGGGCCCTGCCGGATCGTCGGCTATTCGCTGGGCGGGATCGTCGTCCAGGAACTCCTGCTCGCGCGGCCCGATCTCGTCACGCAGGCCGTGCTGATGGCGAGCAGCGGCAGGACCGACGAACTGCTCGCCGCCATGACGGCCGGCGATGTCGAACTGGCCGACAGCGGGACGAAGATCCCGCCTCGGTACGCGGCCTATCTGCACGCCCTGCAGAACCTCTCGCCGCGCACCCTCAACGACGACGACCGACTGCGCGACTGGCTCGGAGTCTTCGAGCTTTCGATGATCGACCTCTCCGCGGTGCGCGCCCAGCTCGGCCTCGACCTCATCCCGAACCGGCTCCCGCAGTACCGGGCGATCGGGCGCCCCTGTCTCGTCGTCGGCTTCCAGGACGACCTGGTCGTGCGCCCGCACCTGTCGCGCGAGGTCGCCGAGGCCATACCCGGCGCCCGGTACACCGAGATACCCGGCTGCGGTCACTACGGCTACCTGGAGCGGCCCGACGCCGTGAACGCCGCGATCACGGAGTTCTTCGCCGGCCACGCGGCCTGAGCGGCGGACCCGCGCCGCCGAGCCCCCCGGGACTCCCGCGCGGTCACCGTGGCCGTGCCCCCTGCGCTCGACCACGTGGTGGACGAACAGGTGGCGGAACGGGACGGGATCGCGCGCCGGTCGACGCTCAAGGCCAGGTTCGCGGCGCTGCGACCGTCTTCCTGATCCTCGACGCGCACCCCGCGTGGGCCGACGGCGCGCGCCTGGACGGCCGCAGCGGCTGCACGTCCCTGCACCAGGCCGCCTGGCACGGCGCCCGGATCTAGACGGTCGAACGCTCCTGGCGTACGTCGCCTGGCGCAGCGGGCACATGACCCGACCCGCGCCGCGGACGTCGCCCGGCGGCGCGGCCACCACCACCTCGCCGGCCTCCTCCGCCCGGCAGTCAGGCATCCCGTACCACCCGACGTCCTGGCCCGCCTGCGAGAGCACTTGCACCGCCTGATCCGGCACCGGGCGGGCCTGGAGAAAGGCTCGGACCTGGCCACCGAGCACGGGCCCTCCCGGAGCCGGAGGTCCTGACGGAACTCGCCCACCCCGTCTGCTGGTTCCCCTTCCGGGAATGTACGGAGGTCCCATTCAGGCCGCAGGGCCACGAGCTGACCGTGGACAGCTGGATCCGCGTCGTCGGCGGCTCCGAACGCACGGACCGGGCCATGGTCGACGGGGCGCACCTCCGGGAGGGCGGCCGACTGTGACGGGAGGCCGCTGAGGGCGCCTCCGTGCACGTCCGGCCGTCGGGCGCGTGGCGACGGCGGTCTACCGGACGTCAGCCCACCGCCCTGTCCGAGGGCAACCGGCCCCTGGGACCACAGCCCGCGGCCGTCGGGGCCCCGAGGGGCGAGCCGATCGGTCATGCGCTCCGCCGCCGCCACGTCCGGCCGCCCGCCGTCGAAGCGGACCTCGCGGCTGAGACCACACATCAGCCCCGCCCCCTTCCGGCGACGCCCTGCGGTCACCGTCATACGGTGCTGTACCCCGGCCGGCGGGGATACGGGGAGCTGGGGGCCTTTTCTCGGCCTGGCCGCTGACCTGTGCTGCTACAAGCGACTCGTTCGCCTCACCACGTAGGACACGGTCTGAACCCGCACGAGAACGGTGGTGAATATCACGGAGGTCGGCGGAGGGCAGTGCGTAGGCTGGTCGCTGTCGTCGTGGCAACAGGTCTGGGGAGCGGGAGAGGCTCGTTGATCTGGCCTGACGATGCGTCAGGAAAGTCGGCAATTGGTCAGCATGAGTCCTCAAAACCCTGCGAATGCTGACCGAACCTGCGAGTCGTTTCAAGGTAAGGAAACAGCCCTTGACCTGCGAAAACGCAGGCAGGGAGCCTAGGTCCGGGAGTACCTCCATGCTGCGCACCATGTTCAAGTCCAAGATCTAGCGTTTGGGTGTTTCCGCAGGTCAGGTCCTTGATCGCCGGGTTCGGGTCAGCAAACGGTCAGCATCGGGCCGGACAGCGTCCAGCTTGCTGACCTGCATCCGTGGCAGGGGACTGCTCCACCGCCCGGCGCCCTGCTCCGAAGAGCTTGATGTGTGGCTCGATGGCTCGCCCGTGGGATGGGCTCGTTCTTCAAGGAGTGCGGTTGTTCCAGGCCAACCCGTTGCCCGCACCTGTACACGATTCGGTTCAGGGACGCTCTCGGTAAACAGCGTGAAGAGGTCGGTTCGGCACGCAGGACGACGCCATCGAGCGCCTCACGTAGATCTGCGCGGAGAAAAAAAGACGGCGCCGTCCGTTGTCGAGGCCCGCCGGGAACTCGGTCAGCAGACGGTCGCGGAACACGCGAAGCAGTGGTGGTGGCCCCGGCAACGGGGGGACGCCTACGGCAAGGCGCCATGGTGGACGACCCTGTGAAGGGGCGGCATGTAGAGCTTCCGGCACCATTTGCGCCCCGAACGCGCTCGGGAACGGGATACTGATCACCGACGTGTGCCGGCGCGTGGAGTACTTCGTCATCCGGCGTCGGAATGGATGGGTCGCAAGTCCATCGAGGAGACGTATCGCACCTACCAGCATCTGATGCCCGGGAGTATCACGAAGGCGGCGCACATCCTGGACGCCGGCCTCTGGGAGCAGCAGGTTCTTCGACTGCTGGTGTACAAGGGTTACAACGTCGCTGACCAGCGTGGACGGTGCCGCTCTGAGCTTAGGCGGTATCGCCGGCCCGGGAACGGTCCGGATCTTGGACGATGCGGTTTCTCGGACTGCGTGGCCGCCCGAACCCGCACCGATCAGGAGGTGGAAGAGAGGCGAGCTGCTGCAACTGCTCACTCTCCTATGTGCGGTGGCCACTGACCGATACCGGTCCAGTGAGACGGGAACCCGCACACTGTGCGTAGAACTGTCGAGCCGCGTCGGGTCATCGACGCGGGAGGGGCGATCGGTATCACGGCGCGATGTTATGCCTTGTGTTAGTGTCATGCTTTTGCGTGGTCGTCGCGGTGGGCGATTCTGCCTGTTTGGTTCCGCTTGTGCGTGGCTGTTCAATCCTGCCGGGCCTTCCTCGGTACGTCCCCCTGCGGAAGGCTGTTCATGAAGCATCCCGACGACTCCGGCATCGCTCACGGCGGTCCCGCCCAGTCCGAGGCCACGACTCCGGCGCTGCCCCCGGCCGTCTCCTTCGCCGGCCTGGAACTGCCGGTGGAGGTGCTGCGGACACTGAGCGGACTCGGGGTGCGCGAACCCTTTCCGATCCAGGCCGCCACACTGCCCGATGCCCTGGAGGGGCGCGACGTCCTGGGGCGCGGGCGCACCGGATCGGGCAAGACGCTCGCCTTCGGCCTGCCGCTGCTGACACGTACGGCCGGGCGGCGCGCCGAACCGAAGCAGCCCCTCGCTCTGATCCTTGTGCCCACCCGGGAGCTGGCCCAACAGGTCACCCAGGCACTGGCGCCGTACGCCGAGGCATTGCGGCTGCGGATGGCCACGGTCGTCGGCGGCATGTCGATCGGCCGGCAGGTCGCCGCGCTGCGCCAGGGAGCCGAGGTGGTCGTCGCCACCCCCGGACGCCTGCACGACCTGATCGAGCGCAACGCCTGCCGCCTGGGACGGGTAAGGATCACCGTGCTGGACGAGGCCGACCAGATGTGCGACTTGGGATTTCTGCCGCAGGTTGTCGACGTGCTCGACCAGGTGCACCCCGACGGTCAGCGGATGCTCTTCTCGGCCACTCTGGATCGCGACGTCGATCAGCTGGTCCGCCGCTACCTCCACGACCCCGTCGTCCACTCGGTCGACCCGTCCGCGGGCACGGTCTCGACGATGGAGCACCACGTTCTGGTCGTCCACGGCCCTGACCGCTACGCCGTCACCACGGAGATCGCCGCCCGCGACGGCCGCGTACTGCTGTTCCTCGACACCAAGCACGCCGTCGACCAGCTCACCCGGCATCTGCGGGCCAGCGGGGTGCACGCCGGGGCCCTGCACAGCGGCAAGTCCCAGCCACAGCGCACACGGACCCTGGCGCAGTTCAAGAACGGCCAGATCACCGTCCTGGTGGCGACCAATGTCGCGGCCCGTGGCCTGCACGTCGACGACCTCGATCTCGTGGTCAACGTCGACCCGCCCACCGATCCCAAGGACTACGTGCACCGGGCCGGCCGCACCGCCCGCGCCGGTGAGTCCGGCAGCGTGGTCACGCTCGTGCTGGCGGGCCAGCGCCGCGAGACGAGCCGCATGATGGCCGGGGCCGGCATCGAGCCGACCGTCACCAAGGTGCGCTCGGGCGAGGCGGAACTGAGCCGGATCACCGGCGCCAAGGCTCCCTCCGGCACCCCGCTCGACGGCGGGCCCGCCGTCCCCCGACCCAAGAACACCAACGCTCCCTTCCGCGGCCTCGGCACCAGCAAGGACACCTCCCGCGGCGCCGGCGGCAAGTCCCGAAAGGCCGGCGAGGCCCGCAAGCTCGCCGAGGCCCGCAAGGCCGCCCTCGTGCGTCGCAACGGCTGAGAGCCGTTGCCCTGTCAGCGAATCTTCTGGCCACGGGATCGACAACCCCCGGCCCGGCCCGAAGCCCGTCCTGTGCCCCCACTACGAAGCGAACGCCCTCGGCCGCGAGAGGGATACCCGCCGAAACAGAGCAGGATGATGTTGTCGGCGCCCCGCACTGCGCCCGGCATGACAAGCTGTGCTGGCCCACCCCCGAACCCAGGAGGTCACCATGACCGCAGAGCCCGTCACTACGGAAGGTTCGGAGCCGGCTGCCCCCGAGACGTCCCCTCTGGCGCCGGACAACGACGGCAACTACGACCTCAAGCGCAAGTTCCGTGAAGCCCTGGCGCGCAAGCGCGGTGCGCAGGCGGACGCGGCCGATGTTGCCGCCAACCCGGATGCGTCGAAGGTGCGTGCGGCGCACGGCCCGGCTGCGAGCCAGCGGTCGTTCAGGCGTAAGAGCGGCGGCTGAGTCGATCAGTCCCGCGGTCTGGCCGCTTTACCGGCACTCTGCGCGCTGTCCACTCGCGCGCCCGGTGCCGTGGCCCGCAACGTGCGCATGTCCGTGTGCGCGTTGCGGGCGAGGCGTAGCCGGCGGTCTCGCCTGTGGGAGGGCCCAACTGCGGCTGGCGCGGGTCGGTGGCGCCGCCGCACTGGCATTCCCGGCCAGGACGTCCGGCCGCCGACGTTGCACGGTGGCCAGGACGTAGCTGACGGCCCGGTGCGACGCCGGCGCGTCTGGCCATCCCAGCTGGCGTCACCACCGGAGCCGTCCGAAACACTGATCATTCCGGGCTGAGGGCACTGCCTCGTCCGAGGGCACGCGGCCGGTGTCGCGCGCCCGCCGTGCCCGCTGTACCGCTGGGGAGATCGACGACGGTTGTCCGGGCCTGAGTCCGGGGCGTGCCACGCGGGCGGGATCTCGTCGGGGCGCGGGGTAGGGATCAGGATTCGGTGGCCGTCGCGGACGATCAGGGAGACCGAGGAGGGACCGACGAGCTCGCTGACAGTTTGGGTGAGGCGCTGGTGCGGAGCGCTGTTGTGAGGGCGGCACCTGCCAGGGCCTTGGTGGACGAACGCGTCGTGGCCCATCAGGCGGCCGAGGACGGCGGAATCGATGCCGGCCGCCGTGGCCGTATCAAGGGTGGGCTACTCCTCAGGTACCGGGGCGGGGGAACTGAGTGGTCCGGAAGCGAGACGGCAGAACACGGGCACCGTGCTGGGGGCACTGCCGTCGCCGAGGTACCCGGTCGAGCCCTCGCGGCCGTGGCACCCGCAGCCGCGCAGCCCGCCTGATGACGCGTCACGAAAGTCAGCAATGGGTCAGTGTGAGCCCTGAAACACCTGGGGACAGCTGACCGAACATGCGAATCGTTGTACGCTCCGGAGACCGCCCTTGACCTGGAAAAAGCGGGCAGGGAGCAGATAAATCGGGAGTTTCTCCGTGTTTCGTACCATGTTCAAGTCCAAGATCCACCGAGCCACCGTCACCCAGGCCGACCTGCACTACGTGGGATCGGTGACCATCGACGCCGAGCTGCTGGACGCCGCCGATCTGCTGCCCGGTGAGCTGGTGCACATCGTCGACATCACCAACGGCGCCCGGCTGGAGACGTACGTCATCGAGGGTGAGCGCGGCTCGGGCGTCGTCGGTATCAACGGTGCCGCGGCCCATCTGGTCCATCCCGGCGATCTGGTGATCATCATCAGTTACGCTCAGGTCACCGACGCCGAGGCGCGGGCACTGAAGCCGCGGGTCGTGCACGTGGACCACGACAACAGGATCGTGGCCCTGGGTGCCGACCCGTCCGCACCGGTGCCGGGCTCGGACCAGGAGCGCAGCCCGCAGGCCGTGTCGGCCTGACCCTTCCGACCAGGAGCGTGCCCATGAGCGACATCGAGATCCGCGACGACCGGGCGGCCGGCCGCCTCGAGGCCCTCGGGGACGGCGGCGAAGTCGTCGGCCACATCGAGTACTTCGTCCTCGAAGCCCCGGGGCGCGCCCTGGTCCCCGTGCACACCATCGTGGAACCGGCACACGAAGGGAAGGGCATCGCGGGCTCGCTGGCGCGCGAGCTGTACGCCATCGCGAAGCGCGAGGGCATCGTCGTCGCCCCGCTGTGCCCGTACGTCGTGAAGTGGGCGGAACGCCACCCCGAGGAGGCTCCGGCGGCCGACCCGGAGCTGCTGCGGGCGGCGAAGCAGTGGCTGTCGGCGCACCCCGGCCGGTTCTGAAGGCCTGAAGGAAGAAGCCCTCTCCATGCTCGCTCTCCTGCACACCTCACCCGTCCACGTCCCCGTCTTCGACGCCCTGCGCGACGAGGACCACCAGGGCCTGGAACTACGGCACTTCGTCGACGAGGAACTGCTGGACCGGGCCCGTGACAAGGGCCCCGAGGCGGTGGCGGACGACCTGCGCGCGGTCCTGGAGCGGGCGGTCGCCGACGGCGCGCGGGCCGTGCTGTGCACCTGCTCGACCCTCGGCGGCGTCGCCGAGACGGCCGGCGCCGGCGTCGGGGTGCCGGTGCTGCGCGGTGACCGTCCGATGGCGGCCGCCGCGGTGGCCGCGGGGTCCCGGGTCGTCGTCCTCGGGACGCTGGAGAGCACGTTCGGGCCGACCGTGTCG
>NZ_JBQQCE010000149.1:0-20715 GCF_052245645.1 Streptomyces sp. KR55
CCTCCGGTGGCCCGCGGCCACGCCGCGCCGGCCTTCACCTGCCTTTCGTGCCGTACGGCAGGTGTGCCGGTTACTTCGTGGACTTCAGGCCGAGGTTGACGAAGTCGTACATGCCGCTGTAGCCGTCGGACGTGTAGACGTTCGCCAGGTCGCTCGAGCGCCAGTTGATGAACTTCTCGAAGACGAAGGGCAGGTAGTAGCCGCCCTCCATCACCTTGTGGTTGATCTCCGTGGCGATCTTGGCCTTCTCGGCGTCGTCCAGCGTGTTGACGTAGTCGTCGAACAGGCCATCGATCGCCTTGTCCTTGATCAGGGCGTAGTTGTTGTTGCCGCTCTCAAGGATGTAGCTGCTGTCCCACAGCGGCAGACCGAAGCCCTGGACGGTCGGGAAGTCGGGGCCCCAGCCCATGATGATGATGCCGAACTTCTTCTTCTCGACGTTGGAGGGGCTGCCGATGATGCCGCTGGTCTGCGAGCCGTCGTACTGCTCGATCTCGGCCTGGATGCCGACCTTCTTCAGCGAGGCCTGGAGGGACTCGGCGGTGGCCACCTCGACCGGCTTGTTGTTGCGGACCGCGATGGTGGTCTTGAAGCCGTTCGGCTGACCGCAGGCCTTCAGCTCTTCCTTGGCCTTGGCGACGTTGCCGCTCTTGTTGGCGGTGGCGAGCTCGAACGGGTCGTACTTCTGGCCCTCGGAGCCCGGCACGGACGGCGGCAGCATGTTGGTGCCGATGTCACCACCGGCGATGGGGCCACCGCGCGCGGTCTGCAGGGAGACGTGGTCGGCGCCGTAGATCACGGCCTTGCGGCAGTGCTCGTTGTCGAACGGCTTCACGCTCTGCGGGAAGACCGCGTAACGGATGTAGCCGGAGACCGGGTTGTCCAGGTTGGCCTTGTGCTCCTTCAGGGCGGTGGTGCGGCCCTGCGGGGACATGCCGGTCTGGTTGATGTCCAGGTGGTAGTCGCCGTTGATCAGGCGCTGGTCCATGTCATTGGCGTTGGAGAAGAAGTTGACCGTGATCGCGTCCGGGTAGGCCTTGCGGATCGGGTCGGAGGACTGCTTCCAGCTCTCGTTGCGGACCAGCTTCAGGGACTTGCCGGGCTCGTACGACTCGAACTTGTACGGGCCGGAGGAGAACGGGTGCAGGCCGTACTTGGACTTGGTGTCCTTGTCCTGGCGCACCGGCGAGGCCGAGACCAGGGCCAGCATCTCCTCGAAGTCCGAGTTGGCCTTCGGCAGCTTGAAGATGATGGTCTTGTCGTCGGGCGTCTCGATGGCCTTCAGACCGAGCTTGTCCTTGGACTTGTCCTTGTACGGGCCCTGGTACTCGCCCTTGGGGTCGAGGACGTCCTTCAGGTACACCGGACCGCCGGCCAGCACGTCCTGCGCCCAGACGCGCTCGATGCCGTACTTGACGTCCTTGGAGGTGATCGGCTTGCCGTCCTCCCACGTCACGTCGTCACGCAGGGTGTACTTGTAGGTCTTGCCGTCGTCGGAGACCTCGGCGAGCCCGGTGGCGAGGTCGGGCGCCAGCTCGGCGCCGGCCTTGCCCGGCTCGGCCTTGTTCGTGACGAGCTGGCGGGCGTAGTAGCGGGAGAAGTTCCACATGAAGCCGTAGTAGCCGCGCGTGGTGTCCCACGAGTCGGCGTCCTGGGCACCCGCGAACTTCAGCGTGCCGCCCTTCTTGGCCAGGTCGGCCTGGGCGACCTTGTTGTTGGCGGCGTCGAAACCGGCCGCGCCGTCCTTCGAGCCGCCGTCGCCGTCGCCGTTGCCGCCGCCGCACGCCGCCGTGGTCAGCAGCGCGGCGACCACGGCGGCAGCGGCCATGGCCTGCTTGCGCCGCCCTGAGGTGCGTTGGGTAGTCACGATCTCGGATCCTCCGGATTAGATGAGAGACCCCGTGCTTTGGGCCACGGGTCGCTTGGGGTACGGCAGTTCAGCGGGAGCCCTTCGGGTCCAGCGCGTCACGCACGCCGTCGCCGAAGAGGTTGAAGGCAAGAACGGTGAGGAAGATCGCCACGCCGGGGACCACCATGTACATGGGGTCCGAGTCGTAGTAGTCGATCGCGTTCGAGAGCATCTGCCCCCACGAGGCCGTGGGCGGCTTGACGCCCACGCCCAGGAAGCTGAGTGCCGCCTCGGTGAGGATGTTGGTGGGGATCATCATCGTCGTGTAGACGATGATCGGTGCGACCAGGTTGGGCAGCAGCTCCTTGAAGAGGATGTACAGCCGCCCGGCGCCCAGCGATCGGGCCGCCTCGACGTACTCGCGCTCACGCAGCGAGAGCGTCTGGCCGCGCACCACGCGTCCGATGTAGGGCCAGCCGAAGAAGCCGATGACCAGGATCATCACGAACAGGCGCACGCCCGTGCCGGTCAGTCCCAGCATCTCGTTCGGCATGACGGAGACCAGCGCGATGATGAACAGCAGCTGCGGGAAGGCCAGCAGTCCGTCCATCACCCGGCTGATGACGGAGTCGACCCAGCCGCCGAAGAAGCCGGCGAGGATGCCCAGCACGGTGCCGAGGACGACGGCGACAACGGCGGACAGGAAGCCGACGAGCAGCGAGATCTGGGCGCCGTAGACGATCCGGGCGAAGATGTCGCGGCCGCTGACCGGTTCGACGCCGAGCAGGTGCTCGCCGCTGATGCCGCCGAAAGAGCCGATGGGGGTGCCGAAGAGCGGGTCGATCAGGTCCTCGTGGTGGGCCTCGGGGTCCTGCCCAACCAGTCCGGTGATGACCGGTGCCAGCACGGCGACCAGGATGAGGAGAAGCACCACGATGCCGCCCGTGAGGGCCAGTTTGTCGCGTTTGAGGCGCTCCCAGGCGATCCGCCCCAAGGACCGGCCCTGTACGGCCTTCGCGTCGCCGCTGACCAGCGCCGCTTCCTCGGCCGCACTCGGGGCCGCTTCCGCGGTCGGCTCGTGCAATGGTGCCGTCATCTGGCAGGGACCCCTCTCAACCGGCGGTAACCGGCCCGCACTTGCCGCTGTAGCGGCGTGATCAGTCCGTCGTACACAGGGGCGCCCTCCGGACGAAGACGCGGAAGAACACCCCTGGAGCGGGAGTCTTCAACGCTTTGGCGATCTGTTGCCAGACTTGACGGTGAATGGATGCGTAACCGTGATGCTGTCCTGGGGTTTCCGTTATCCGGACAGTGGTTAACGGGGGTCGGACGGGGATCAAGTGGAGCGATTGGGACAAGGGGCTCCTTTCTGCCCTTGTCTACGCGCGAAGAAGAAGCCCTGGTACGGACCGCAGGAGCAGCAGGGGCTGGTTCCGGTCAGTACCGTCCCTGGGCCGGCGGAAAGCCGTACCCGGCCGCCGGCGCCTGGGCCGGGGCGGCGGCGTGTGCCTCACGGTCGTAGAAGGGGCGGGCGTTGGCGCGCAGCCACATCGCCACCGGGTCGTACTCGTCGGACATCGCGACGGTCGACACCGGCAGCCCGTCCGGGACCGCGCCGATGGACTGCTGCATCATCGTGCGCACCGAGTCGACAGCGGGCGGCGAGGTGTCGTATACATCCAGCCCGATGGCGAGATACGGCGCCCCGAGCGCGGGCTGCACCCAGGCGCGGCGCAACGAGCGGACGGCTGGGGTGCGGTGGGCGTTCTGCGACAAAAGGGCATAGAACTGCGGGATCTGGATGCCGGGTTCGGACAGCCGCAGCGGACCCGCCGGCTGTCGGTCCAGTCCGGTGGCGATCCGGCGCAGGTCGAGCCAGGGGATGCCGACGCCGCCGCCGGGGGCGTGCGGGTTCAGCCAGAGGCCGTAGTGGTCGGGGTAGAGGGTGCGGGCGACGTCGACTCCGTCGACGACCTCGTAGGAACGGTTCCAGCCGCTGGCCGACAGCTCCTGGGCGGAGGTGACGCACGGGGCGTAGCCGTAACCCTCGACCTCCATGTTTCCGTACTGGGCGTCCGGGGAGCCGGCCTGGCCGTGCCAGAGCAGCATCCAGATCTGGCCGGAGGACGGGGTCGCGAGGGCGCGCAGCAGTGCCTCGTAGGCGTCGTAACGCCCCGGCGTCACCTGGCGCAGCATGTGCTCGACCTGGCCGGCCGCGATGCCGCTGGCGCTCACTTGTACCGCCCCTTCACTGAGTTCGCCCAGAGTATGAAACCAGCTTATGCGCCCAAGAGCTTGGGGCTGGTTGCCGTTCGGCGGGTGCGGCTTTCGTTGTGGCTTGTCGCGCCCACACTGCAGAGCCGCATATCGGACACAGACCAGCGCCCCTGAGGGCGCTGGTCTGACGGGCGTTCAGAAGTCCCGTTGGTAGAAGGGGCGTACCCGCTCGCGCAGCCAGGTGACCACCGGGTCCTGCGCCACGTCCATGAGGACCAGGTTGACCGGCCACTTCACGGGGACCTTGCCCAGTGCCCGGCCCAGGGCGTCCAAGGGGGCTGCCCGTAGATCGCCCTCCCACTGGGAGAGTTCGACTCCTACGAACATCACCGGGTCCGCCGTTTCGATCGCCGCCAGGCAGCGACGGGCCGTCAGGACCACGCCGATGCCCTCGAACTCCGCAGACGCCGCCGCGAGGAAGTCGACCGGGTCGTCCTGCCAGTCGGGTTCGAAGAGGCGGACGCGGCCGCCGCTCGTGAGCCCGTCGAGCGGGGTGCGCCCGGCCCGGCACAGTTCGGCCACGGCGGGCGGCGGCAGCGGGATGCCGACCACGCCGCCCGGGTTGACGACGATGCCCGCCTGCGGGGGCAGGCCGCGGGCGAACTCCACGGCCGGGGCCACGGTGTACGACATGTGGGAGCCGACGACCTGCCGGAACTGTTCCTCGGAGCTGAAGACCGGCACGTAGGCCTGGCCCTCGATGTCCAGCGTGGGCAGGTCGAGCGGGCCGCTGTGCGGGCCGCCGCCGTTCGGCAGCGGCACCCACACGAAGCTGCGGCCCAGCACCTCGACGATCCGGCCGCCGGCCGAGGGCACACCGAGGGAGGCCGACAGCACCTCCTCCAGCTCGTTGCCGGGCCATCCGCCGTGCGGATGGGGGTGTGCCTGCGCCGGGAAACCCCCGGAAAGGTCCGGGGGGAAGTCCGCCGGGAAGTCGTCCATCTGCCTACCGCCTGCTCCGTACCTCTACTGCGGCTGAAAGGCTAACGCCCCTCACGGGGCGGGTCTCCTCAGCCCACGAAGCCGATGCGGCGCAGTGCGTCCGCCGCCTCCCGGTCGAGGAGGACCGCGCCGCCGCAGCCGTGCGGCAGGTCACCGCGTTCCGTGCGGCGCACCAGGCGGCCGGCGGCCCGGCGGTGGCGCAGGAACGCGTACCGCGAGACCCCGCGGCCGCGCTCGCGCTGGCCGGCCAGGGCCTGCTCGGGGGTGACGTCGAGCAGCAGCATGTGCAGGGTGCCGCCGCGGCGGCGGGCCTCGCGGGCCAGCCAGGCGCGCACCCAGGCCTGTGTACCGCAGTCGTGCACGACGACTGGCTCGCCGGTGCGCAGGGTGCGGCGCAGTCCGGCGTAGTGGGCGAGGCGGACGAGGGGCCGGTAGACCGCGTACGGCAGCCAGGCGGGCATGCGGCCGTCCCAGCGGTCGCGGGTGTCCTGGGAGTCGATGCGCAGTCCGCGCACCGCCCTGCGCATCAGGGTCGACTTGCCGCTGCCGGGCAGGCCCGTGACCACGACGAGGTCGCGGGGACCGAAGAGCAGCGCGTGCGGGCTGCGGCCCTCCCGCTCGCGCAGGTCGCGGACGACGGGTGACGGCAGCGGAGCGCACGCCTCCCTGGCCGGGGCGGTCGGCTGCTTGGGCAGCGCGAGGCCCGAGGTGGTGGCGTACGCCGTGGTCCTGTTCACCGTGATCGTCCTCCCCTGGGGCGGTTCACGAGTTCCCATCCCCGTCGAGTGTAAAGAGAAGGTAATGCTCGGTGTCTCCTGTTTCCGTCCCCTTCCTGCAACAGCGCTGCTACAGCATGCCCCGCCTCGCTGTGCGGAATCTGTGCGGCCGCTGTTCGCGGGCCCGGTAAAGGCCCGGCAAGGTGACCCTGCCGCACCCGGCCGATGCATGCAATGATGGCCGCGCCAACTGCATACCGGCCGCTTGAATCCGCGCGGGAGAGTCCCCGGCAGCACTGCCGTCGGGGCGCCGAAGGAGCAAGTCCCTCCCTTGAATCTCTCAGGCCCCGTTACCGCGCGGGCGAGGCACATCTGAAAAGCGGGCCCTGCGTGCAGTGGCCCCACCCAAGGTGCAAGCCAGGACCAGCAAGTGGTCATGGCGAACCTCTCAGGTTCCGATGACAGATGGGGAGGAACGACCTTCCCGTCATGCCCTTGGAGACCGACCGATGAGCAGTACCGCACTCCGCCGCACCGCGCTCGATGCCCTGCATCGCTCGCTCGGCGCGACGATGACCGACTTCGCCGGCTGGGACATGCCCCTGCGCTACGGCTCCGAGCGCGACGAACACCTCGCCGTGCGTAACCGGGCCGGGCTCTTCGACCTCTCCCACATGGGCGAGATCACCGTGACCGGACCGCAGGCCGCCGCCCTGTTGGACTACGCGCTGGTCGGGAACATCGGCGGCGTCAAGGTCGGCCGCGCCCGCTACACCATGATCTGCCGGGCGGACGGCGGCATTCTGGACGATCTGATCGTCTACCGGCTCGCCGAGACCGAGTACATGATCGTGGCGAACGCCTCGAACGCCCAGGTGGTGCTCGACGCGCTGACCGAGCGGGCCGGCGGGTTCGACGCCGGCGTCCGCGACGACCGGGACGCGTACGCGCTGATCGCCGTCCAGGGTCCGGAGTCCCCCGGCATCCTGAAGTCGCTCACCGACGCCGACCTCGACGGCCTGAAGTACTACGCCGGCCTGCCCGGCACCGTCGCCGGCGTCCCCGCGCTGATCGCGCGCACCGGCTACACCGGCGAGGACGGCTTCGAGCTGTTCGTGCAGCCGGAGCACGCCGTCGCGCTGTGGCAGGCGCTGACCGAGGCCGGCCAGGGCGTCGGCCTGGTCCCGTGCGGGCTGTCCTGCCGGGACACGCTGCGCCTGGAGGCGGGCATGCCGCTGTACGGGCACGAGCTGTCGACCTCGCTGACGCCCTTCGACGCCGGGCTCGGCCGGGTCGTGAAGTTCGACAAGGAGGGCGACTTCGTGGGGCGCGAGGCCCTCGCCGAGGCCGCCGAGCGTGCCGCTTCCGAGCCGCCGCGCCTCCTGGTCGGCCTGGTCGCCGAGGGCCGCCGGGTGCCGCGCGCCGGGTACGCCGTGGTCGCCGGCGGAGCCGTGATCGGTGAGATCACCTCCGGTGCCCCCTCCCCCACACTGGGCAGGCCGATCGCGATGGCGTACGTCGACGCCGCGCACTCGGCACCAGGTACGCCCGGGGTCGGCGTGGACATCCGGGGCAGCCACGAGCCGTACGAGGTCGTGGCGCTGCCCTTCTACAAGCGCCAGAAATAGAAGCGCCAGAAGCAAGAAGCGCCAGAAGGAGCCACCGAGCCCCACGTCAGCGTGACGCTCGGCACATATTCCCTGCTCACCCGCAATTCCAGCAGTCCCCCATTCACCAGCACTCCCCCGCGTACAGGAGAATTCAGGCCATGAGCAACCCCCAGCAGCTGCGCTACAGCAAGGAGCACGAGTGGCTGTCGGCCGTCGAGGACGGCGTCGCGACGGTCGGCATCACCGAGTTCGCGGCCAACGCGCTCGGCGATGTCGTCTACGCCCAGCTCCCCGAGGTGGGCTCCACGGTGGCCGCGGGCGAGACCTGCGGCGAGCTGGAGTCGACCAAGTCGGTCAGCGACCTGTACTCCCCGGTCTCCGGCGAGGTCACCGAGATCAACGAGGACGTGGTGAACGACCCGTCCCTGGTGAACTCCGCCCCCTTCGAGGGCGGCTGGCTGTTCAAGGTGCGCGTCGCTGAGGAGCCGGCCGACCTGCTCTCCGCCGACGAGTACGCCGCCCACACCGCCGGCTGAGGAGTCGTAGCCGTATGTCCGTACTGAACACCCCGCTGCACGAGCTCGACCCGGCGGTGGCCGCCGCCGTCGACGCCGAGCTGCACCGTCAGCAGTCCACCCTCGAGATGATCGCCTCCGAGAACTTCGCGCCGGTCGCGGTCATGGAGGCGCAGGGCTCGGTCCTGACCAACAAGTACGCCGAGGGTTACCCGGGCCGCCGCTACTACGGCGGCTGCGAGCACGTCGACGTGGTCGAGCAGATCGCGATCGACCGCATCAAGGAGCTGTTCGGCGCCGAGCACGCCAACGTGCAGCCGCACTCGGGTGCGCAGGCCAACGCGGCCGCGATGTTCGCGCTGCTCAAGCCCGGCGACACGATCATGGGTCTGAACCTCGCGCACGGCGGGCACCTGACCCACGGCATGAAGATCAACTTCTCCGGCAAGCTGTACAACGTGGTGCCCTACCACGTCGACGACTCCGGTGTGGTCGACATGGCCGAGGTCGAGCGCCTCGCCAAGGAGCACAAGCCGAAGCTGATCGTCGCCGGCTGGTCGGCCTACCCGCGCCGGCTGGACTTCGCCGCGTTCCGCCGGATCGCGGACGAGGTCGGCGCGTACCTCATGGTCGACATGGCGCACTTCGCCGGTCTGGTCGCGGCCGGACTGCACCCGAATCCGGTGCCGCACGCCCACGTGGTCACGACCACGACCCACAAGACGCTGGGCGGCCCGCGCGGCGGTGTGATCCTGTCCGTTCAGGACCTCGCCAAGAAGATCAACTCGGCGGTGTTCCCGGGGCAGCAGGGCGGCCCCCTGGAGCATGTGATCGCGGCGAAGGCGGTGGCGTTCAAGGTCGCCGCCTCTCAGGAGTTCAAGGAGCGGCAGACGCGGACGCTGGAGGGCGCCCGCATCCTGGCCGAGCGCCTGGTGAAGGACGACGTGAAGGCCGTGGGCGTGGATGTGCTCTCCGGCGGTACGGACGTCCACCTGGTCCTCGTCGACCTGCGCAAGTCCGAGCTCGACGGGCAGCAGGCCGAGGACCGGCTCCACGAGGTCGGCATCACGGTCAACCGCAACGCCGTCCCGAACGACCCGCGCCCGCCGATGGTGACCTCCGGCCTGCGCATCGGTACGCCGGCGCTGGCCACCCGCGGCTTCACGACCGAGGACTTCGCCGAGGTCGCGGACGTCATCGCCGAGGCACTGAAGGCGCCCTCTCCCTTCGGGGCGGCCGACGCCACGGCGCTGAAGGCCCGGGTCGCCGCCCTCGCGGAGAAGCACCCGCTGTACCCCGGCCTGACGAAGTAACCCGCCTCCTGGGGCACCGCGCACACTGGGAGGTGAGCGCGGTGCCCCGCCCTAGTTCCACCCCCGTCCTGAGGAGTCACCGTGGCCATCTCGGTCTTCGACCTGTTCTCGATCGGCATCGGCCCGTCCAGCTCCCACACCGTGGGCCCCATGCGCGCGGCCCGCATGTTCGCCCGCCGGCTGCGCAACGAGGACCTGCTGGACTCGGTCGCCTCGATACGCGCCGAGCTGTACGGCTCCCTCGGCGCGACCGGACACGGCCACGGCACACCCAAGGCGGTGCTCCTCGGCCTGGAAGGCGCCTCTCCGCGGACCGTCGACGTCGAGACCGCCGACCAGCGGGTGGAGGACATCAGGTCCGCGGGCCGGATCCGCCTCCTCGGCGAGCACGAGATCGCCTTCACCTACGACGACGACCTGGTCCTGCACCGCCGTAAAACCCTCCCCTACCACGCCAACGGCATGACCCTGTGGGCCTACGACACCACCGGCACCGAACTCCTCTCCAAGACGTACTACTCGGTGGGCGGCGGATTCGTCGTCGACGAGGACGCGGTGGGCGCGGACCGCATCAAACTCGACGACACCGTCCTGAAGTACCCCTTCCGCACGGGCGACGAACTGCTGCGCCTGACCAAGGAGACGGGCCTGTCCATCTCGTCCCTGATGCTGGAGAACGAGCGCGCCTGGCGGTCCGAGGAGGAGATCCGCGAGGGCCTGCTGGAGATCTGGCGGGTGATGCAGGCGTGCGTGTCGCGCGGCATGTCCCGCGAGGGCATCCTGCCGGGCGGGCTGAAGGTACGCCGCCGTGCCGCCGTCTCCGCCCGCCAACTCCGGGCGGAGGGCGAGCCGTTGGCGCACGCCATGGAGTGGATCACGCTCTACGCGATGGCCGTGAACGAGGAGAACGCGGCCGGCGGCCGGGTCGTCACCGCCCCCACCAACGGCGCGGCGGGCATCATCCCGGCGGTCCTGCACTACTACATCAACTTCGTGCCGGGCGCCGACGAGGACGGCGTGGTCCGCTTCCTGCTCGCCGCGGGCGCCATCGGCATGCTCTTCAAGGAGAACGCCTCCATCTCCGGCGCCGAGGTCGGCTGCCAGGGCGAGGTCGGCTCCGCCTGCTCCATGGCGGCGGGCGCGCTCGCCGAGGTGCTCGGCGGCAGCCCCGAACAGGTCGAGAACGCCGCCGAGATCGGCATGGAACACAACCTCGGCCTCACCTGCGACCCCGTCGGCGGCCTGGTCCAGATCCCCTGCATCGAACGCAACGGCATGGCCGCGGTGAAGGCCGTCACGGCGGCACGCATGGCGATGCGCGGGGACGGCTCGCACAAGGTGTCGTTGGACAAGGTCATCAAGACGATGAAGGAGACCGGCGCGGACATGTCGGTCAAGTACAAGGAGACAGCCCGGGGCGGGCTGGCGGTGAACATCATCGAGTGCTGAGGGGACCGTCGGTCACTCTTCCCGCCACAGGGCACTGGTTTCACCGGTCGCCTTGATCAGTTGCGGCGCGGAGTGCGGGGCGGGCCACATCTGGATCAGGTACTCCTCCATGGGGGCGTCGGGTTCGCGTGGGTCACCGTCGTCGCGGTGCCGTCCGTGGACACGGAGCCGGTAGTCGCCCGGGCCGGGCAGGTGCAGCTGCCGTGCGGGGTCGTCGCCCCCACCCGTGGTGCCGAAGTCGAGCAGGCTGCCGTGCCAGGCGACGGACACCTCCCCCACGTCCTGCCAGTCCTCCGGCTCCGGTGGCGGGGCGCCGTCCCACAGCTGCGCGGTGACCATGACGGTGCCGAGTTCCTGCCCGCACAGGACGCGCGCCACACCCCCGTCCGGGGCCGCGGCGACCAGACCGGTGTCCGCCCAGTCGGGCTCGAACTCCACCGCCAGGTCCTCGTCGACCAGGTCGACCGTAGAAGCGTCCACGTGCACGCTGCTGCTGGCGGCCTGTATCAACTGAGCCATGTGTCCTCTCTTCACAACGGATCACGACGGAGCGGGGCCACACCCATGGTGGGCCTGGCCCCGCTCGTCTGCGACCGGTTCAGGTCATCTGCGAACGCCGGTCGCGTGATCTCCCTGGAACGCCTGGGTTCTTCAGTCGCTGCCGCAGCCGACCGGACCCCTCGCCGACGGTGGCGCCGGGGCGGTCGCGGACTCCTTGCCCGTCACCTCCACGTAGAACGCGTCGTTCTCCAGCGTCCGCAGGCTGTTGAGAAACGCCCTGCGCAGCGACTCCTCACGGGAGTTGTCCTGCCGGTCGAGGAAGTGGCACGAGTAGTCCGGGTTCCGCGAGGCGCCCTCGTACGTCTGGGCGAAGGGGTACTCGTCGCAGGACAGGTCGGGACGGTTGGGCGGGCGAGGCACGTCAGGGCCGCACGCCACGTTCCGGTTGGCGGTCTGCAGCGCCTGGTCGAAGGGCCGGTGCAGCGGATACCGGGAACCGAGCACACCCCAGGGCTGGTTCAGGTTCCGCTGCGCCCAGCCGATGTGCCAGGCGACGGCGTCACATGGGGGTTGCGGACGGACACCTGCCAGATCGGCGGCACATCGGGGTAGGCACATCCGCCGAATCGGGCGGGGGTGACGCGGGGCGTGTTGTCGCAGCGGGGGCGGAACACCTCGCCGATGCAGGCGGAGCCCTCGTCGAAGCCGGGTCCGTCCAGGGTTGCGTACGGGATGATGCTGTCGTTGACCAGCTGACGGCCGGGCGACAACACGGTGAAGTCATACGTCCGTGTTGTGCCCGGGGCCGGCAACTGCGGCCCGGACTCGTCGACGTCGCAGTAGTTGCAGTCGTAGCCGACCCGGCCGGTGACCGCGTACGCCGCGGGCGTGGACGGGTCGGTCAGGCGCAGTTCGACCCTCTGCCGCCACTGGCAACGGTTGCGCGGATCCAGCTCCGCGGTGTGGTCTCGCTCTTGAAAGCCTCGACCTTCTCCGGCTTGCCGAGCTTGACGGCTCGCACGTCGGCGTCGGAGTTCTTCGGCTCGGGGGTGGCGGCTCCTGCCGGAGCGGTGGCCCCCAGTGGTACCAGCAGGGCCGCGCGGACGACGGCGATGATCGCGCGCGCCCTGCTGGATAATCTCCCGTCCATGCAGGTGTGTCCTCCTGTTCGGTCGGAGGGACGGCAGCTCAGCCGCAGGACCCGGAAATCCAGCGGTGGGAACGGAGTTTGTAGGTACCGGCGAGATTGCCGCCGTGCTGCTGACGGGTGCAGCCCTTCCGGTTCTGGTAGTTGGCGCCGCTGTAGTAGGCCACGCCGGTCGCACTGGAGGTGCCGGCGTTGAAAACCGACTTGACGTTATGGGTCGCCGACCAGGAACAGCGGATGGATCCGGCCTGCCAGTCGGGATCCGCAACATCCCACTGGCACTTGGAGCCGGTGAAGTTCGCTCCGGTCCAGAAGCACACGTACCCGCTGGGGCAGACCGCCGCAGCGCGGGCGAGCTCGGCCTTGCTCACGGGCGGTGCGACCTCACTCGCCTGGGCGCCGGTCGGAGCAGCCAGGACGGTTGCGACGGCCACGGCAACGCCCACGGTCACGGCCCGAGTTCGCGAATTCAATTTTCTCAATTTCATCCACTTCTTTCGGTCTGAACACCGTGCACACAGAACGCAAAAGTAGAGCTGGAGCGGGTCCGCCCCCAAGGGGAAAATGCGCCACAGTGCGTGAACTGCCCATGCGTTCGACATTCGATGTCTATACGCATTCCGTTCAGACCAAAGAAAGTTGACAGCGCGAATTAGAAGGAGACGGCGCGGGGTGGGGCGGGCCGACGGTGAACATCATCGAGTGCTGACGTTCGGATCTCAATCAAACGGGGCATCATCAACTCCCGTCCCCCCACTCACACTTCGGGAGCCCCCGCATGCTGCGCGGCATCGACGTCAGCTCGTACCAGTCCTCCGCCTACGACACCGACGGGCTCTCCTTCGTCTTCATCAAGGCGACGGAGGGCCGTTCGTACGTCAACCCCAAGCTGTCCGCCCAGACCAAGCGCGGCCGTGACGCCGGACTCGTCGTCGGCTTCTACCACTTCCTCTGGCCGGGCAACCTCACCGCCCAGGCCGAGTACTTCGTCAGCAAGGCCCCGGACAGACCGGGTGACATCCTCGCCGTCGACTGGGAGACGACCGGCGACGGCACTCATGCGAGCAACGCGGAGAAGGACCGCTTCATCAAGAAGGTGAAGGAACTTCGACCGGACAATCGGACCATTTTGTACTGTAACCGCCATTATTGGCTGAATATTGACACGACGTCATATACTGGTGACGGCCTCTGGATCGCCGACTACGTCACGGCGGGCAAGCCCCGCATCAAGGCGAAGTGGCGCTTCCACCAGTACACGGACGACCCGATCGACAAGAACGTGGCCGACTTCGCGAGCAGGGCCGCGCTCCGGACCTGGGCCGAGGGCGCCTGACGATAGCCGGCCTTCCCTCGACCAGGCTCTGGAAACCCCGGAGCGCGAAGGTCCTACGCGCGGAATTCCGGCTTCCGATCCGATGAGGCCGCCGCCAGTGCCTCGGTGACCTCCGCGAGGCCGGCCCGCAGACCGTACACCGGGGTGTCGGGCTGCTGGCGCCAGGACTCGTCGATTCCGCCCGCGTCGACCGTGTCGAAGCCGAGCTCGTCGATCAGGGTCCGCACCTTCCGCTTCGCCGCCTCGTCGTCGCCGGCCACCGGGAGGGCCATGCGGTCGGGGGCGCCGGCGGGGCGCGGGCGCTCCAGGATGTCCTGGGCGAAGGTGCCGTTGAAGGCCTTGATCACGGGGTGGCCGATCTGGCGCTCGGTCCAGCGGCTCTCGGTGAGGCCCTCGTCCTCGATCGCGGCGATCCGCCCGTCGCGCTCCTTGGGGTAGTAGTTGCCGGTGTCGATGACCGCGACGCCCTCGGCCGCCTCGTCCAGCAGCCCGGACGGCAGGTCCGGGACCGCCTTCACCGGGATCGCGATCACCACGATCTCGGCGCCCCGTGCCGCCTCCTCGACCCTGACCGGCGTGGCGCCGGTCTCTTCGGCCAGTTCCTTGAGGGTGTGCGGGCCGCGCGAATTGGCGACGGAGACGTCATGGCCGAGGGCGGTGAGCCGACGGGTCAGGTTGCCGCCGATGTTGCCGGCGCCGATGATGCCGATCTTCATGACAGGACCTTCCGAGGTGGATGCTCGTTGTGACGGGCAAACCCCGGGCCGAACCCGGCTATTCCGGCGGATACGGCAGAGGGGTGACGGCACTTACGGCCGACGGAGGGTGTCCTGCGACGAGGACGCCCCCTCGCGTCGTGTCGCGAAGGGGCGCCCCTGTGGCCGTGGCCGTGTCACTTGTTCAGGTACGTCCAGAACTCGTCGAACGACATGCGCCTGTCGCCGTCGAGGTCACGGCTGGCGATGACGGCCTCGGCGATCCCCTGGGTGACGTTCCAGTCGCCCTCCTGCGTCAGAGCGGTCCTGAACTCGGCGGCGGTGATCACACCGTCACCGTCCGAGTCGATCCGCTCGAACTGCTTGCGCGCTTCCTCGATGTCCGCCACCGATTCGCCCCTCGTCTCATGCTGTGTCCGTCGTGCTGACGAAGGTCAGATTAACGGTCCGGGTGAGCACGCAACGCGGCGACCACCCAGGAGAACTCCTCCTCGTGCGCAGGCTGGCGTTCGAGGCCGTTCACGATGGCGGAGAGCTCGCGGTACCGGGCGACCCGCGCGTTCGACGCCGCCGTCAGGCGCTCCAGTACGGCGGCCCGGTCGGCGTTGCCGAGCAGGCCGCGCAGGACGTCGTCGGCCTCCGGGGCATCCGGGGAGATGCCCTTGCGCAGCGCCTCCCCGGCGAGCTGCACCAAGCGGCTCATGAACCACAGGGACGTGCCCGCCGGGACCTCCGGTCCGCGGTCGGCCGCGTTGAACTCGACCATCCTGCGCATCAGTGCCCGGAAGTCCGGGTCCTGGATCAGCTCGGCGAGCTCGACCCATGCGTCGACCTGCTCGGGGGTCGGGTCGTCGGGCAGCTCCGCCGCCGCGAACCGCAGCCGGGTGCGGATGTCGGGGTCGGCCGTGTCGAGGCCGTCGAAGATCTCCGCCATGAAGTCCTCGACGATCCGTCTCCGCTCGGCGGCAGACAGCCGTGCCAGCTTGTTCATCAGGGTCATCTCCTCTGCGGTCGAGCCGCGTCGCGCCACGGTCGACAGCACCGCGCGGGTCACCTTGAGAGAGCGGATCTGCGCGTCCAGCGCCGCCACGTGCGCGGCGGCGACCTCCGCCACCGTCCGCTCGCCGGCCAGCACCTTGCGGACGTCGTCGAGGCCGAGGCCCAGCTCACGCAGGGTGTGGATCAGTTCGAGGCGGGCGACGGACCCGGCGTCGTACAGCCGGTAGCCGCCCGCGGAACGGGTCACCGGGGGCAGGGCGCCCTCGTCGGACCAGTAGCGGATGGTGCGGACCGTCAGCCCGGTCGCCCGGGCCAGCTCGCCGATGGTGAAAAGTGCGGTGCCGTCGTCGATCATGTGTGTGAGTCTGGGCCTTCCAGTGGGTGGAGACTCAAGGAGCGGGGGCGCGTTCGTGGCGGAGACTCTGCGGGACATTCTGGACGCGGCGGCGCGGGGCGTCTTCCCGCCCGCGGACGGCGGCACGACGATCGTGCCCCAGCCCTCTCCCCGGGACGCCGGTGTCCTCGCCTTCACGGCGCACTCCGTCGTCTTCACGGACGAGGACCCGGACTGGGTGCGGGCCACGCTGGCCGTCGTCGACTGCGACGGGCTCGCCGCGACCATGAACGCGCGGTTCCATGCGGCCTTCATGGAGCGTACGGGGCGGGGGACGGACACCATCGACGTGATGACCGTCGGTTCACCGCTCCCGGGCGGACCGTCCCTCGCCCTGACGGAGATCGTCGACCCCGGCCATCCCCGGGTCGTCAGTTCCCGCAGGCGGCGTGACGACGTGCGGGTGTGGGCTGCGGACGGCGGTGTGCTCGTCCTGGGGCGGGGGATCGCGGGGCGGCTGGAGGTCGCGGTGGAGGTGGCGGAGGCGGTACGCCATCGGGGGCTGGGTCGCCGGCTGGCGGTGGCGGCCCGGCAGCTGTCCGGGGGCGAGCCCGTGTGGGCCCAGGTGTCGGCGGGCAACGCCCGTAGCCTGCGGGCGTTCCAGGCGGCCGGTTACCGTCCGGTGGGGTCGGAGGCGCTGTTCCTCACTCGTTGACGCGGCTGCGCTCTCAGCGGTCCACCACCCGCATCTCGAACCATGTCGTCTTCCCCCGGGGCAGCAGGTCGACGCCCCAGCGGTCGGACAGCTTGTCGACCAGGTCGAGCCCCCGGCCGCTGACGTCCATCTCCTGGACCGGCATCAGACAGGGCAGCCCCCGGGACGGGTCGCGGACCTCGATGCGGATCCAGCCGGGCCGACGGCGCATACGGAGGCCGAAGACCCGGGCGCCGGTGTGCCGTACGGCATTGCCGACGAGCTCCGAGACCAGTAAGACGGCGTCCTCGGTCACCTTCGGGGGCAGGCCCCAGTGGCGTAGAACCACCACCTGGGCGAGCCGGCGCGCGGTGGCCGCGGACTCCGGGCGGGACGGCAGCGGAACCTCCGCCTTTGTCGGGTTGCCGAACAACTCGAGCGCCTTGAGCGCCCGTTCGTCCTCGACCGCGGGCGACCAGCGCGCCACAGTCGCACGGCCGCGTCCCTGCGGCTGTTCGATGCCCTCGAGCCCCGCCATGCCCCCATCATGGCCGCCCGGCACGGTCTCCGGGGCCGTTCCTGAGGAATACGCCCCCCGGAATACCTCATTCCGGGCGATCTGTTCGGCATATGCCGCTGGCAGTTCGGAGCCGCTCGCAGCCCCTCCGACCTGCGAAGAAGGGTCGGTTGATGGCAAAGGACCGGCTCCCTCGACAAGGCAGACTTAAGGTTGCCTTAAGGCTTCCATAAACCGCCCCATCGAGGGACCCAGATCAGACACCGCGTCAATTGCAAGTGCTTCAGAGGCGTTTCCCCGGCGAGTTCGGGAGGAACTCAGAGGAACTTCGCCTTGCCCGGTCCCTCCTCCACGAAGCTGCGCATCCCGCGCTCCCGGTCCTCCGTCGCGAACAGCCCGGCGAACCAGTTCCGTTCGACGGCGAGTCCGGTCTCGATGTCGGTCTCCAGGCCCGTGTCGACCGACTCCTTCGCCGCGCGCAGCGCGAGCGCCGGACCCTGCGCCAGCTTCGCCGCCCATGCGTGCGCCGTCTCGTAGACCTCGGCCGCCGGGACGACACGGTCCACCAGGCCCAGCGTCAGCGCCTCGTCGGCCTTCACCATACGGCCGGTGAAGATCAGGTCCTTGGCCTTCGACGGGCCGACCAGCCGGGCCAGCCGCTGGGTGCCGCCGGCACCGGGGATCAGGCCGAGCAGGATCTCCGGCTGGCCCAGCTTGGCGTTGTCGGCGGCGATGCGGTAGTCCGCGCAGAGGGCGAGTTCGCAGCCGCCGCCGAGCGCATAGCCGGTGACGGCGGCGACGACCGGCTTGGGGATGCGGGCGACGGCGGTGAAGGAGTCCTGCAGGGCACGGGCGCGCAGGACCATCGCGGTGTGGTCCATGGCCTGCATCTCCTTGATGTCCGCGCCGGCCGCGAACACCTTCTCGCCGCCGTACACGACCACGGCGCGCACATCCTCGCGGCGCGCGGCCTCTTCGGCGAGTTCCTTGAGCCGGTCCTGCGTCGCGACGTCCAGCGCGTTCATGGGCGGGCGGTCGAGACGGAGGGTGCCGACACCTTCGGCGACTTCAAGATTCACGGTCATGCAGGTCAGGTTAACGGGGACTAACGGCTACCGGGTCCGGTGCGGTCGGTCACACTCGGCCGGGGGTCTGGAGGTTGTCCCCCAGGCAGGCACAGCACGGGGACCAACGGCAACCGGCCCCGGCGCCATACGTCACACCGGGGCCGTCCGCTGACGACGTCTCCCGAAGACGTCGGCCGAAGATGTCTACGCCTTCCACTTCTCCCACGACATGTTCCAGCCGTTGAGCCCGTTGTCCGGGTCCACGGTCCGGTCGTTGGAGTTCTTGACGACGACCACGTCGCCGAGCATCGAGTTGTTGAAGAACCAGGCCGCCGGCGCGCCCTTGTCCCAGCCGCCGCGCACATCGCGCAGGCCGATGCAGCCGTGGCTGGCGTTGTAGCTGCCGAAGGCGCCGCCGGCCCAGTAGTTGCCGTGCAGGAAGGTGCCGGAGGTGGTCAGGCGCAGGGCGTGCGGGACGTCCTTGATGTCGTACTCGCCGCCGTAGCCGACCGTCTCGCCGTTCATCCGGGTCACCACGTGCTTCTCGCTGATGACCATCTGGCCGTTCCAGGTCTCCATACCCGCCTTGCCGGTGGTGACCGGGATGGTCTTGACGACCTTGCCGTCCCGCATGACCTTCATCGTGAGCTTCTTGGCGTCGACCACGGAGACCTGGTTGCGGCCGATGGTGAAGGAGACGGTCTTGGCCTGCTCGCCGTAGACGCCGGGGCGGCCCTCGACGCCGTTCAGATTGAGGTCGACGGTGACCTTGGTGCCGGCCTTCCAGTACTTCTCGGGCCGGAAGTCGAGGCGGTCGTTGCCGAACCAGTGGCCCTCGACCTCGACGGCCGGCTCGGTCTTTATCTTTATCGCCTTCTCGACGTCCTCGGGGTTGGTGATGCCCCGGGTGAAGTTCAGGGAGAAGGGCATTCCGACGCCGACCGTGGAGCCGTCCTCGGGGGTGAAGTGGCCGATGAACGTGTTCTGCGGCGTCAGGGTGGTGAAGTCGGAGTCCTCGGCGCTCTCCCGGCCGGCGGAGTCCTCGGCGACCGCGTGCACCTGGTACTTGGTGGCGGAGGCCAGATGGGTGGACGGCGTCCAGGTGGCGCCGTCCTTGGATATCTCGCCGGCTATCTCGGTGCCCTTGGCGTCCTTGACGACGACCTCGGTCAGCTTGCCCTTGGCTGCGGTGACCTTGAGGGCGCCGCTGGTGTCGACGGACTTGGCGCCGTCCTCGGGGGCTATGGTGACGGCTGCCTCGGACTGCTTGCTCTCAGCCGTGGCGGCCCCCTTGCCCTTTCCGCCACCGGACGCGGCTCCTGAGCCCGAGTCCGAGCCGCCGCACGCCGTCACGGCCAGCAGCAGCGCGCCGGCGATCAACGCCGGCAGCCGCCTGCGTCCGCGCCCCCCGCGCGCGTCAACCGAAGCCCCCGATATCGGTCGCACGTTCAAGTTGTTCTCCCCTCAACGGGCCCCGGACCGGGCCCTCGTGCGGGCCTCGTCGGACCCGCCTCCCCCGCGCGTCCCGCGCGCACGGCGCATATTAACCACATGACCAGGGGGGTCGGCGCCGCACGAGTGTCACCGTTCCGTCCCAACATCGACAACCTGTGCGACCGCCAAGCCGCCGTGCCGAAGGGTCACTTCACAGCACTGCCCGCTTTCCACGCATTCCATCCCATGTTCCAGCCGCCCAGCCCGTTGTCGGGAGCGACCACGTCGTCCTTGCTGTTGACGATCTCGACGACGTCCCCGACGAGAGTGCGGTCGAAGAACCAGCCCGCCGGAGTGTCCGAGCTGCCGCCCTTCACGTCGCGCAACCCCACACAGCCGTGGCTGACGTTGGACCGGCCGAAGACGTCGGCCGGCGCCCAGTAGTTGCCGTGCAGGAAGGTGCCGGAGTCGGTGAGCCGCATGGCGTGCGGGACGTCCGGGATGTCGTACTCGCTCTTGCCGTCGGGCTTGCGGAAGCCGACGGTGGCGCCGTTCATCCGGGTCACCTCGTGCATGTCGGTGACCACCATCTTGCCGTTGTACGTCGTCGTCTTCGGTGCCCCGGCGCTGATCGGCACCGTGCCGAGCAGCTCGCCGTCCCGGCTGACCTCCATGGTGTGTGCGGCTGCGTCGACGAGTGAGTACTGGCTGCGGCCGACGGTGAAGGTGACCGTCTTGTACTGCACGCCGTAGACGCCGGGCGCGCCCTCGACGTCCCTGAGGCGGAGGGCGACGGTGACCTGGGTGCCGGGCCGCCAGTATTTCTCGGGGCGGAAGTCGAGGCGGCCCTTGCCGAACCAGTGGGGGCGGATCTCGACGGCCGGTTTCGCGCTGACGTGGACGGCGCGTTCGACGGCGGCGCGGTTGTCGATCTCCCGGTTGAACTCCAGGGAGACGATCATGCCGGTGCCGACCGTGGAGCGGTTCTCCGGGGTGACGTACGCGATGAAGCGTTCCTCGGGGACGTACGTCGTGAAGGTGGCGTGCCGGGCCGAGCGGCGGCCGTCGGAGTCCCGGGCGACCGCATGGACCGTGTACTCGGCGGCCAGCGCGAGTTTCTCGTCGTCGGGTGTCCAGCGCCGGCCGTCCGCGGAGATGCGGCCGGGCACCGGGGTCTCCTGGGCGTCCTGGGACTTGACGACGTCGACCGATTCCAGGCGTCCGCCGGGCACCCGTACGGACAGCGTCTCGTCGGGGCGGACGCCCTTGCTGCCGTCGTCCGGCGAGATGCTGATGACG
>NZ_JBQQCE010000015.1:0-43172 GCF_052245645.1 Streptomyces sp. KR55
CGCCTGGATGGTGACGTCGTCGTGGATGAGCGGATGGCTCTCGGGATAACCGGTGACGCCGACGTGCGCGAAGGGCCTGCCCAGCTCGCTCAGCCGACGCAGCACCGGCAGCGCCCCGTCGTAGACCCCTGCAGGCGGGTCGGCGTCGCCGGCCGGGACGAAGACGTCGTCCACGCCCGCCTCGCGCAGCCGGCCCGTGACCTCCTTCAGGTGCAGGTCGTCCCGCAGCAGCCGCGCCGGCACGTGCGGGACGACCCGGTAGCCGTGCGCCGCGAGCCGGCCGGCGAGATCGAGGGTCGGTTCCAGGCCCTTGACCGGCGACGCCGTCACGGTGACGACGACGTCGCGCGGGACATGGGCGAGGACCTTGTCCTCGGTCGCCTTTGCGGGCAGCACCTCGTAGCGGACGCTGTCCAGCAGCGCCCGGAGCCCTGCGGCGCCCAACGCCTACTCCGCCTGCTTCTGGACGTCGCGGTGGCGGTAGTACGCGGCCTTCGACGGCGCCGGCGGCTCCTTGCCGAGGATCAGATCGGCGGCCTTCTCGGCGATCATCATCACGGGCGCGTAGATGTTGCCGTTGGTGACGTAGGGCATCACCGACGCGTCCACCACGCGCAGGCCCTCCAGGCCGTGCACCCGCATGCTGGTGGGGTCGACGACGGACATCTCGTCGGTGCCCATCTTGCAGGTGCAGGACGGGTGCAGGGCGGTCTCGCCCTCCTTGGCGACCCAGGCGAGGATCTCCTCGTCCGTCTCCACCTTCGGACCGGGCGAGACCTCCCCGCCGTTGTAGGGGGCGAGCGCGGGCTGGTTGAGGAGCTTGCGGGCCACGCGGATCGCCTCGACCCATTCGCGGCGGTCCTGCTCGGTGGAGAGGTAGTTGAAACGGAGCGCCGGGTGCTCGCGCGGATCCTTGCTCTTGATCTTCACCGAGCCGATGGCGTCCGAGTACATGGGCCCGACGTGCACCTGGTAGCCGTGGTCACCCGCGGGAGAGGAGCCGTCGTAACGGACCGCGACCGGCAGGAAGTGGAACATCAGGTTGGGGTAGTCCACGTCCTCGTTGCTGCGGGCGAAGCCACCGGCCTCGAAGTGGTTGGTGGCGGCCGGGCCCTTGCGGAAGAGCCACTGCAGCCCGATGAAGGGGGCGCGCCACTTCGCCATGTACGGCTGCATGGAGACCGGCTGCTTGCAGGCGTACTGGACATAGACCTCCAGGTGGTCCTGCATGTTCTCGCCGACGCCCGGGAGGTGGTGGACGACGTCGATGCCGAGGGCGCGCAGTTCCGCGGCGTTGCCGACCCCGGAGAGCTGGAGCAGCTGCGGGGAGTTGATGGCGCCGCCGCAGAGGATGACTTCCCTTGCACGGACCTGCTGGAGGGCGCCCCGGCCGCGCTGGAACTCGACGCCGACGGCGCGCCTGCCCTCGAAGAGGACGCGCGTGACGAGCGCGCGGGTCTTGACGGTGAGGTTCGGCCGCTTCATCGCGGGCTTGAGGTAAGCCTTCGAAGCCGACAGGCGGCGTCCACGATGGACATTTCGGTCGAACTCGGCGAAACCCTCCTGCCGGTAGCCGTTGACGTCGTCCGTGGGCGCATAGCCCGCCTCCTCGGTCGCCCTGAGGAAGGCACCGAAGAGTGGGTTGGTCGCCGGACCGCGTTCGAGCACGAGAGGGCCGTCGTGGCCGCGGAACTCGTCGTCCGGATCGGCTGCCAGACAGTTCTCCATGCGCCGGAAGTAGGGCAGACAGTGCGCGTAGCCCCAGGTCTCCATGCCCGGGTCCGCCGCCCAGCGCTCATAGTCCATGGGGTTGCCGCGCTGGAAGATCATGCCGTTGATGCTGCTGGAGCCGCCCAGCACCTTGCCGCGCGCGTGGTAGATGCGCCTGCCGCCCATGTGAGGTTCGGGCTCGGACTCGTACTTCCAGTCGTAGAACCGGCTGCCGATCGGGTAGGTCAGCGCCGCCGGCATGTGGATGAAGACATCCCACGGGTAGTCCGACCGGCCTGCCTCCAGGACCAGCACCCGGTTGGCCGGGTCAGCGGAGAGTCTGTTCGCCAGTGCACTGCCGGCCGAACCGCCACCGACGATGACGAAGTCGTATTGCAGGGGAGCCATGGTGCCTCGTCTCGCTCGCGCCGTAGATATGCGAGGCATGCTAAACCCGGTCGCGTTATACGCACTAGGTTGCGAACAGCGCAACTTCCAACGTCTTCGTTTCGGTACGGTTACTTGCAAGGGCGTTGTTTACTACGCGTATAGTTTCACTGTGAGCAACTACAGCCCTGACACAGAAACGTCGAATTCGCAAGCCGGCGGCGTGCAGTCGGTGGACCGCGCCATCAGCGTCCTGGAGATCCTCGCCCAGCGTGGCGAAGCGGGCGTCAGTGAGGTGGCGGGCGAGATCGATGTGCACAAGTCCACCGCCTTCCGCCTTCTCGGCGCCCTGGAGGCGCGCGGCCTGGTGGAGCAGGCCGGCGAGCGCGGCAAGTACCGGCTCGGCTTCGGCATCGTCCGCCTGGCCGGCGCGGTCACGGGCCGTATCGACATCACACAGCAGGGCCGCCCGGTCTGCGAACGCCTCGCCGCGGAGATCGGCGAAACCGTCAACATCGCCGTCATGCAGGAGCACTACGCGATCAACCTCTACCAGGTACGCGGCCCGGGCGCGGTCACCGCGCACAACTGGGTCGGCCAGCTGACGCCGCTGCACGCCACGTCGAGCGGCAAGATCCTGCTGGCCCACCTGCCCGCGAAGGAGCGCGCCGCGCTGCTGTCCGCCGCTGGCATGAAGAAGGTCACCCCGCACACCATCACCGCGAAGACGAAGCTCGAGAAGAACCTCGCCGAGGCGCGGGAGCGGGGCTACGCCTTCACCCTGGAAGAGCTGGAGGTCGGTCTGCACGCCATGGCCGCGCCGGTCCGCAACCGGGACGGCGAGGTCATCGCGTCGCTCAGCGCCTCCGGGCCCTCCTACCGGTTCACCGAGGAGCGCCTGCACGAGCTCTCCCCGGTGCTGATCAAGGGCGCCGAGGAGATCAGCCACCGCATGGGCTACCTGGGCTGAGTCACCCCTGAGGCGTGCCCAGGCGCTCGTTCACCCAGTCGTGGAAGGCGCCGATGTGGTGCTCGCTGGGCACCAGCACGCCACCCTTGGCGTACATCCGGGAGCTCATTCCGGGCTGCGTGCGCTCGCAGGCGTCGAAGTCCTGCTGGTTGACCCGGTGGAAGAGTTCCACGGACCGGCTGACGTCCTTGCCGCTCTCGACGACGTGCGGGAGGTAGAGCCAGTCGCACTCGACGATCGTGCGGTCCACGGACACCGGATACATCCGGTGGAAGATCACGTGGTCGGGGACGAGGTTGATGAAGACCTGCGGCCGGACGGTGATGGCGTAATAGCGGCGGTCCTGGTCCTCGGCGACCCCGGGAATGCGGTCCAGGCCCTCGGAGCCGTCCACGGTGAAGCCCTGGACGTCCTCACCGAACTCGGCACCGTGGCCCACGTAGTACTGGGCGGCGTAACCGTCCGCGAACTCCGGGAGCACTTCGGTGAGTTCGGGGTGGATCGTGGCGCAGTGGTAGCACTCCATGAAGTTCTCGATGATGAGCTTCCAGTTGGCCTTCACGTCGTAGACGATCCGCTTGCCGACGGAGAGGTTCTCGATGCCGTAGCGCTCGATCGACTCGACGTCGCCGAGACGGGCGACGACCTCACCGGTGACGTCCTCCTCGAAGGAGGGCGGGTTCTCCGCCAGGCAGACCCACACATAGCCGAGCCATTCGCGCACCGCCACACTCACCAGGCCGTACTCGGTGCGGCCGACATCGGGCATCTTGGTGAGGTTGGGCGCCGCGACGAGCTTGCCGTTCAGGTCGTAGGTCCAGGCGTGGTACGGGCACTGGAAGGCACGCTTGACCTCGCCGGACTCCTCGGTGCACAGCTTGGCTCCACGGTGCCGGCACACGTTGAAGTACGCACGGATGGAGTTGTCACGCGCCCGGGTGACGAGGATGCTCTCGCGGCCCACGTCTACGGTGCGGAAGGCGCCGGGCTTCGCCAGCTCTGAGGCGCGCGCGACGCAGAACCACATGGTCTCGAATATGCGCTCCTGCTCCTGCGCAAAGATCTGCGGATCCGTGTAGGAGGAGCCGGGGAGAGTGGCGATCAGGCTGTCCGGCAGGCTGGTCGAGGTCACGGTGCACTCCTCGGGAGAACGTCGTGGAGGGGTCATTCACGCGCCGGGAAGAGCGACTCCGGACGGCGTTGTGTATGGAGCAACGATGCGTGCTATGTGAAACCGCAGCATGGGATGCCGGTGGGGCGGTGTCAAGATGCGGTGGCGGCGAGTTGCTTGCGCCAGCGCATGAACAGCCGCGGCTGGTTCATCGCGAGCACGGCGACCGGATCCCCGGCCCGCCGGTAGACGGCCAGGACGTCGTGGTCGTCCGCGGCGCCCGCCTCGATGGTCACACTGTCCGCGCCGGCCGCGTGACCGGCGAACTGGATCTTCACGCCATACTGGTCGGACCAGAAGTACGGCGGCCTGGGCACACCCGGTTCCACCGCACCCCCCGCCAGCAGCGTGGCGACCGCGGCGTCAGGGCGCTCGCGCGCACCGGTCCAGTGCTCGACACGGCGATGGAGGCCCGCGCGCGGGTCGTACCAGTTGGCGCAGTCACCGACCGCGACCACACCGGCCAGGCTGGTGCGACCGTCCGCGCCGCACTTGACGCCGTTGTCGAGAACGATGCCGGAACCTTCCAGCCACTCGACGCACGGGCGCGCGCCCACACCGACCACGACGATGTCGGCGGGGATGCTGCGGCCGTCCTCGAGCAGGACGGCGTCGACGCGGGTCTCCCCGCTCAGCCCCTTGACGCCCACGCCGCACAACAGCCGTACGCCGTGGTCGGCGTGGAGGGCGGAGACGATGGCACCCATGGTCTCGCCGAGCGGACCGGCGAGCGGTGTCGGGGCCGCCTCCACGACGGTCACCTCGAGTCCGAGGGCGTACGCGGTGGAGGCGACCTCGGCTCCGATGAAGCCTCCGCCGATCACCACCAGCCGTCCGCCGCGGGCCAGTTCGTCCCGCAGGGCGCGGGCGTCGTCCAGGGTGCGCAGGGTGTGCACTCCGGCCAGGCCTTCGGAGCCGGGGAGGCTGCGCGCTGCGGCACCGGTCGCGATGACGAAGCCGTCGGCGTGCACCTCCCGTCCGTCCGCGAGCCGGACGGCACGCTCGGTGTGGTCGAGTCCGGTGGCACGGACGCCCAGCAGCCACTCCGCCTGCAGGTCCTCGTCGTCAGTCTCCAGGGCGAGTTCGGCCTCGCCGAGAGTGCCGGACAGGAACTCCTTGGACAGCGGGGGCCTGTCGTACGGGCGGTGGAGCTCGTCGCCGATGAGGACCAGTCGACCGTCGTGGCCCCGCTTCCGCAGTGAGCGCGCCGCCGACAGGCCGGCCAGCGAGGCGCCGACCACGGCGACGGTCCTCACGCGGGACCCCCGGCGAGCCGGGCTGCGACGCAGGGCGGCAGGTTGGGCGCCTCCGTGGACAGGCGGACGTAGATCATGCCGTCCTCGACGACGGCCTCGTGCGTCCGGACCGGAAGCTTGGCCGGCGGGGCGTCGACCACACCGGTCCTCAGGTCGAACTTCGAAGCATGCAGCGGGCATTCCACCTCGCAGCCCTCCAGCCAGCCGTCGGCGAGCGAGGCGTCCTGGTGGGTGCAGGTGTCGTCGATGGCGAAGAGTTCGCCGTCGTCGGTGTGGAACACCGAGACCGGCGGATCGATGTCGAGCCGGTGGGCCTCGCCTCGCGGGAGATCCTCGAGACGGCACGCGGGAATCATCATGACACCTCGGTGCGTATAACGAAACGGATTGCGGTAAGCGCAACATCAGTCTGGGGTCGCCCAGAACCCTTGTCAAGGCATTCAGAGGGCGCCCCGAGCCGCTCATCGTGTTGCGCGATTCAGAACGTTATTCACATAGAACAACAGCAGCCCGCCGCATCGGCTCGCGATGGCAGCGAGCCGAGGGCGGGCGCGTGAGGGTCGCCGGTGGGCGTCAGAAACCTCGGTCGATCCACTCCTGGAGGTGCGGGGCCTCGGCCGCGATGCTGGTCGTCTCCCCGTGTCCGGTGTGCACGACGGTGTCGCCCGGCAGCGTCAGCAGCCGGTCCCGGATCGACTCGATGATGGTCGGGAAGTGGCTGTACGACCTTCCTGTCGCCCCCGGCCCACCGGCGAACAGCGTGTCGCCACTGAAGAGCGCCGTCAGGGCCGGCGCGTACAGGCAGACCGCGCCGGGGGCGTGGCCGGGCGTGTGCAGAACGGTCAGCTCGACGCCGGCCACCGTGAGGCCCTGGCCGTCGGTCAGTTCGGCGTCCGGCGCCTTGTCGGGGTGGGTCTGCTTCCACAGCGGCAGGTCGTCCGGGTGGAGGAGGACCGGGGCACCCGTGCGCGCCGCGAGTTGGGGCGCGGCGTCGATGTGGTCGTTGTGCGCGTGCGTGCACACGATGGCCCGCAGGGTGCGCCCGCCGACGGCCTGGGCGATCGCCTCGGCGTCATGCGCGGCGTCGATGACGATCGCCTCGGTGTCGTCGCCGACGATCCACACGTTGTTGTCGACGTCCCAGGTGCCGCCGTCCAGCGAGAACGCCCCCGAGGTGACGAGGTGTTCGATGCGGGCGGCCATCAGAGGACCACCACCGAGCGCAGCACGTCGCCGTGGTGCATCCGCTCGAAGGCCTTCTCGACCTCGTCCAGCGCGATGGTCTCGGTGACGAAGGCGTCCAGGTCCAGCCGGCCCTGCAGATACAGATCGATGAGCATCGGGAAGTCCCTGCTCGGCAGGCAGTCGCCGTACCAGGAGGACTTCAGCGCGCCACCGCGTCCGAAGACGTCCAGCAGCGGCAGTTCCAGCTTCATCTCCGGGGTCGGCACACCGACCAGGACGACCGTGCCGGCGAGGTCGCGGGCGTAGAACGCCTGCTTGTACGTCTCCGGGCGGCCGACCGCCTCGATGACGACATCGGCACCGAAGCCGCCGGTCAGCTCGCGGATCGCCTCGACCGCGTCGGCGTCCTTGGAGTTGACGGTGTGGGTCGCGCCCAGCTTCTTGGCCGTCTCCAGCTTGCGGTCGTCGATGTCCACCGCGATGACCTTCGCCGCGCCCGCCAGGTTCGACCCGGCGATCGCCGCGGCCCCGACGCCGCCGCAGCCGATGACGGCGACCGAGTCGCCCCGTCCGACGTTCCCGGTGTTGATGGCCGCGCCGATACCCGCCATCACGCCACACCCCAGCAGACCGGCGGCGGCCGCCGACGCGGTCCGGTCGACCTTCGTGCACTGCCCGGCCGCGACCAGCGTCTTCTCCGCGAACGCACCGATGCCCAGCGCCGGCGAGAGCTCGGTGCCGTCGGTCAAGGTCATCTTCTGCTTCGCGTTGTGGGTGTTGAAGCAGTACCACGGCCGTCCGCGCAGACAGGCCCGGCACTGGCCGCACACCGCACGCCAGTTGAGGATGACGAAGTCTCCGGGGGCGACGTCGGTGACCCCCTCCCCCACCGACTCCACGACACCCGCGGCCTCGTGGCCCAGCAGGAACGGGAAGTCGTCGTTGATGCCGCCCTCGCGATAGTGCAGATCGGTGTGGCAGACCCCGCAGGCCTCGATCTTCACCAGCGCCTCACCCGGACCCGGGTCGGGCACGATGATCGTTTCCAGGCTGACGGGGGCGCCCTTGCCCCGCGCGACGACAGCACGGACCTGGTGCGTCATGGCCACTCCTCGGCTGGTCGAGACTTGAATCAGATGTTGCTCATCACGGCACACATCTCATGTACCGCAACACAGCATCGTGGAGTGCCGACCGGGGGTCAAGGAGCTCGACGGGGTTCCCTCAGCCGGCCAGGAGCGCGGCGGAACAGCGCGAACGCCCGGCGGGGCCGTGGCCGCACATGTCGGTTCCACGACCCCCCGGGCACGGGTTCCTCCGGCCTCAGCGAGCGGAGGATGATGTGGACTCCCTGGGCTGCTCGGGCTCCGTGGACTCCGTGCCGTTGGTGGACGTGGCGGGTCCGATGCGGAGCTCGAAGTCGCCGTCGTACTTCTCATGGCCGGCGATGACGGCCGTTTCGATGGCTTCCTTGCATTCCCGCCCACGGATGATGAGCGGGTCGTGCCGCAGGTCGCGGGTGAGGGCGACACACAGCCCGACCATCACCACGGTGAAGGGGGCCGCCGCGAGAATGGTGAGGTTCTGCAGTCCGGTGAGCGCGTCGCCCTTGCCGCCTCCGATGAGCAGCATGATCGCCGCGACCGCACCGGTCAGCACACCCCAGAACACCACCATGGCCCGGGTCGGCTCCAGGGATCCGCGCTGCGCGAGCGTCCCCATCACGATCGAGGCGGCGTCGGCGCCGGACACGAAGAAGATCCCGACGAGGATCATCACCACAATGCTCGTCACCGTGGCGATCGGGTACTGCTGGAGCACGTCGAAGAGCTGACCCTGGGCTGTCGCGGCGTCGCTGAGGCGCCCTTCGTCCTGCAGGTGCATCGCCGAGCCGCCGAGGATCGCGAACCACAGCAGGCTGACGGTGCTGGGTACCAGGATGACCCCGCCCACGAACTGCCGGATGGTCCGGCCGCGGCTGATGCGCGCGATGAACATGCCGACGAACGGCGTCCAGGAGATCCACCAGGCCCAGTAGAAGACCGTCCAGCCGGCCAGCCAGTCGGCGACTCCCTCACCGCTCGATGCCTCGGTACGTCCTGCCATCTGAGTCAGGTCGCCAAGGAAGGCGCCGATGGAGGTGGGCAGCAGGTCAAGGATGAAGATGGTCGGCCCGACGACGAACACGAAGACCGCCAGCGTCACCGCCAGCACCATGTTGATGTTGGACAGCCACTGGATGCCCTTGGCGATCCCGGACACCGCCGAGGCGACGAACGCCGCGGTCAGCACCGCGATCACGGCGACCAGCAGGCCGGTGCCGACAGATCCCATCCATCCCAGTCCGGTGATGCCGCTGCCGATCTGCAGGGCGCCGAGCCCCAGAGAGGCCGCAGAGCCGAAGAGGGTGGCGAAAATGGCGAGGATGTCGATGACCCTGCCGCCCCAGCCGTTCGCCCGCTTCTCGCCGATCAGCGGGGTGAACACGGCGCTGATCAGCTGTCGGCGTCCGCGCCGGAAGGTGCTGTAGGCGATGGCAAGGCCGACGACCGCGTACATCGCCCACGGGTGGAGCGTCCAGTGGAAGAGGGTGGTGGCCATGGCGGTCTCCATGGCCTGGGCGGCGTCGGCCGGGTCGGTGCCCGGCGGTGGCGTGGTGAAGTGGGACAGCGGTTCGCTCACGCCGTAGAACATCAGGCCGATGCCCATGCCCGCGCTGAACATCATGGCGATCCAGGAGACGGTGCGGAACTCGGGCTGCTCGCCCTCCCCGCCCAGGGTGATCCGCCCGTAACGGCTCATCGCCAGCCAGAGGGCGAAGACGACGAAGCCCGAGGCGGCGAGGACGAATGCCCAGCCGCCGTTGCGGATGGTCCCGTCCAGCAGCTTCCCGGACACGCTCTCCAGCGTGTCGGTCGCCGTGGCTCCCCACACGACGAAGGCGAGGGTGAGGACCGCGGCGACGCCGAAGACGACAAGGTCGGTCCGGGGGCCGGCGGATGCCGGCGGGATTCCCGGCAGATCCGCCCCGACGGGATGACTTCGACTCCCGTTCCTTTCGCGGGTTTTGTTCATCAGCTCGTCCTTTCCGCAGACGGCGGTGCACTCTCTGTCGCGGACGACGGATGCGCGACCGAGCAAGAGGGGAATTCGTCGGTGATTCCGCCGTGCCCCATGGACACACCGGATCGGGTGGGAGATCGGCGAGGGAAGGGGAGGTGGAGCGGCCACCACCCGGACAGTGTTGCGAATAATGCATGACTATTCACTATGAGCAACAACAATCTGACGCCTCAGAGAGGCTGTCAAGGGACACGTCGAGGAGAGTTGCCCGACCGCGATCAACCCGTCAGCTGGTACGCAGCCGACGCCACCGCAGTACGGGCCGCGGGGCGCGGTCTCCAGCGTCGCGATGATCCGCAGCGCGCTGGACTTGGGGGCGCCCGTGACCGACCCGGGTGGGAAGGTTCCAGCCAGCAGCTCCGGCCATCCGGCGCCTTCGGCGAGCTCGCCGCGCACGGTGGGCACCAGGTGCACCGAGCCGGGGTGTTCCTCGACCGCGCACAGCTCGGGGACGGTCACGGAGCCGGTGGCGCAGACGCGTCCCAGGTCGTTGCGGACCAGGTCCACGATCATGACGTTCTCGGCGTGGTCCTTTTCGAGGAGGTCCGCGGCGGTCCGGCCGGTGCCCTTGATGGGGCCGGACTCCACCGTACGGCCGTCGCGGCGGAGGAAGAGCTCGGGCGAGGCCGTGGCGATCTCCCCACCGTGCGCGGGGAGGCGCACCGTGCCGGCGTATGGCGCCGGATTGCCGCGCACCAGCAGGGCGGTGAGGGCGTCGACGTCCGCGCGCTCCGGGTCGGGCAGCGGCGTGGACAGGACCCGGCACAGGTTCGCCTGGTACACCTCGCCGGCCGCGATGTGCTCGCGTATGCGCCGGACCCCGGTGGTGCAGGCGGCCCGGTCGAGGGAGGACGTCCAGGCGTCCGGGCCGGGCCGCGCCACGCACCGGGCTCGGCGGCGGGCACGGGTGCACGGCGTACGTCCCCGAAGCGTGCGCAGACCAGGCGCCCTCGAAGTCGGCGACCACGGCCCAGAAACCGGTGGAGTCCAGGGCAGCGGGATCACTGCTCACGTCCCGGAGGTCGGTGACGACGAGGCCGCCGCAGCGGGCCAGAGGGGCGAGGTGGTGCTCGGCTCTGCTCATCGAAGTCAAGCACTCGTGTCCGCTCCGGCGAAGACCGGTTCCAACCGAACGACGATCGACTTCGACGTGGGGGTGTTGCTGATGGCTGCGGTGGAGTCCAGGGGTACCAGGACGTTGGTCTCGGGGAAGTAAGCGGCGCAGCATCCGCGGGGCGTCGGGTACGGCACTGCCCGGAAGGCCCGCGCCCTTCGCTCCACGCCGTCCCCGTACTCACTGACGATGTCGACGAGGTCCCCATCGGCCAGACCTCGCTCGGTGAGGTCGTCGGGGTGCAGGAAGAGGACCCGGCGGCCCTGGTGGATGCCGCGGTAGCGGTCGTCCAGGCCGTAGATGGTGGTGTTGTACTGGTCGTGGGAGCGGAGCGTCTGCAGCAGCAGCCGGCCCGGCGGGACGTGGGGGCTCTCCAGCAGGTTGACGGTGAAGTTGGCCAGGCCGGTGGCGGTGGTGAACCGGCGCTCGTCGCGGGGCGGGTGGGGCAGGGCGAAGCCGCCCGGCTGCCGTACCCGGGCGTTGAAGTCCTCGAAGCCGGGGATCACGCGTTCGATGCGGTCGCGGATGCGGTCGTAGTCCGACTCGAAGTCGTCCCACGGCACCTGCGGGCCTGCTTCCCCAAGGGCGGCCCGTGCCATCCGGCAGGTGATCGCGACCTCGCTCAGCAGGTGCTCGGACGCGGGGGCCAGCCGCCCCTGCGAGAGGTGCACCATGCCCATGGAGTCCTCCACCGTGACCAGTTGGGGGCCGGTCGGCCGCAGGTCGGCCTCGGTTCGGCCGAGACACGGGAGGATGAGTGCCTGCTCCCCGGCGACGACGTGCGAGCGATTGAGCTTGGTCGAGATCTGGACGGTGAGACGGCACCTGCGCAACGCCTGCTCGGTCAGCTCGGTGTCGGGGGCCGCGGCGACGAAGTTGCCGCCCAGTGCGACGAAGACCCGTACATCGCCGTCGCGCATGGCGCGGATGCTGTCGACCGCGTCGTGACCGTGGTGCTGCGGGGGTGTGAAGGCGAACTCGGCGCCGAGCCTGTCCAGGAACGCGTCGTCCGGCTTCTCGTAGATGCCCATCGTCCGGTCGCCCTGCACGTTGGAATGGCCGCGTACCGGGCAGAGGCCGGCGCCCGGGCGGCCGATGTTGCCACGCAGCAGAAGGAAGTTGACGACGTCTCGGATGGTGGGTACCGAATGGCGGTGCTGGGTGAGTCCCATCGCCCAGCAGACGACGATCTTCTCGGCGGCCAGCACCTGGCGGAACGCGGCCCGGATCTCTTCCTCGGGCAGGCCCGCGGCTTTCAGGATGTCGTCCCACGACGCCTTGCGGGCGTGCTCGGCGAACTCCTGGAAGCCATACGTGTACTGGTCGATGAAAGACGTGTCCAGGCAGGTGCCGGGTGCTTCGTCCTCCGCCTCCAGCAGCATGCGGTTGAAGGCCTGGAACAGCGCCTGGTCTCCGCCCAGCCTGATCTGCAGGAACTGGTCCGCCAACCGGGTGCCGCCACCGACGATGCCGGAGGGCCGCTGAGGGTTCTTGAACCGGAGCAGCCCGGCCTCGGGGAGGGGGTTGACCGCGATGACGCGAGCGCCCCGACGCTTGGCCTGTTCCAGTGCGGAGAGCATGCGGGGGTGGTTGGTGCCGGGGTTCTGGCCGACGACGAGGACGAGGTCGGCCTCGTAGAGGTCGTCCAGGCTGACGCTGCCCTTGCCGATGCCGATGGTCTCCGTCAGGGCCGAACCGCTGGACTCGTGGCACATGTTGGAGCAGTCCGGCAGGTTGTTGGTGCCGAGCATCCGGACGAAGAGCTGATAGACGAACGCGGCCTCGTTGCTCGCCCGTCCGGAGGTGTAGAAGGCGGCTTGGTCCGGGTGATCGAGTGCGGCGAGTTCGCGGGCGATCACGGCGAACGCGTCGTCCCAGGAGATCGGTCGGTAGCGGTCGCTGTCGGCCGGGCGGTACATGGGGTGGGTGAGGCGTCCCTGCTGCCCGAGCCAGTAGTCGGTGCGGGGCAAGAGATCCTCGAGGGTGTGCTCGGCGAAGAAATCCGGGGTGACCCGGCGGAGGGTGGCCTCCTCGGCCACTGCCTTGGCCCCGTTCTCGCAGAACTCCGCCCGGTGCCGGTGTTCCGGCTCGGGCCAGGCGCAACCGGGGCAGTCGAAGCCCTTCTTCTGGTTGACCTGGAGGAGAGTGAGCAGGCTGCGGCGGGCCCCCATCTGCTCGCCGGCGTGCCGGAGCGAGGAGGTGACCGCTGGGATGCCGGCGGCGTATTCCTTCGGGGGGCTGACCCGCAGACGGGCGTCGCCGGGATCCTCAGCAGGTGCCTTGCGAGTCATCTGAAGCGCTACTCCGCGGTGTAGGGGAATCAGAGCCATTCCATCGCCGGGCATCGCGGCCTGTCGTACGGGGAGCCGCCACCGGAGACCAGATCAGTTGCGAATTACACAACAGTATCGCCATGCGCAACGCATCTAAAGAAGCCCGACTTGCGACCTCCTGTCAAGGCCGCTGCTCTGCCGATTCGAGGCCGGGCCCGGCCCGCGCGGTGACTCGCGGTCTCCCCGACAGCTGCGGATCAGGCGTCGGACGAGGAGGCAAGGGCCGGTCTGCTGCGCCCCCCGAAAAGGGTTACGGCGAAAGGCGGCCGACCAGGGAAGATGCCGGTCGGTCACCCTTCCTCGCACAGCCGGGACAGGCGGCCGCGTCAAGGGCACGGGATGCTGGGTGAGAAGCGACCCGGCGAGGACGGCCAGGAGATGATGGCGGTGATCGCCGTCAAAGATCGTCGGCGGGCTGCTCCGGTCGCAGAGCCTCGTCCTGGCCGGGTACACCTGGCCCGCGCCTCATGTGTCGAATGATGCCGCCACTGCTGCGGACTGACGGTGATCTTGGTGACAAGTACCCCTGTTTTGTGCCAACTTAAAGTGTGGTCGCAGCAGGCTAACGCCGTACCCGCGGCATCCCCAGACCGATCCACGAGATGATCTCCCGCTGGATCTCGTTGTTGCCGCCGCCGAAGGTGAAGATGACGGCGGAGCGGTAGCCGCGCTCCAGTTCGCCGTGGAGGACCGCGCCGGCCGAGCCCTCCTGGAGGGCTCCCGTGGCGCCCACGATCTCCATGAGCCAGGCGTAGGCGTCGCGGCGCGCCTCGGAGCCGTACACCTTGACGGCGGAGGCGTCCTGCGGGGTGAGGGTGCCGTGCTGGAGGGCGCTGACCATCTGCCAGTTGAGGAGTTTCAGGGCGTCCAGGCGGGTGTGGGTCTGCGCCAGCCGGCGGCGTACCCAGGGCAGGTCGATCACCCGGCGGCCGTCGGTGAGTTTGGTCTGCCGGGCCCAGCGCCGGACGTCGTGCAGGGCGCGGATGGCCATGGTGCCGTGCGCGGCCAGGGTGACGCGTTCGTGGTTGAGCTGGTTGGTGATCAGCCGCCAGCCCTGGTTCTCCTCGCCGACCCGGCGGGAGACGGGGACGCGGATGTTCTCGTAGTAGCTGGCCGTGGTGTCGTGCCCGGCGAGGGTGTGGATGACGGTGCAGGAGTAGCCGGGGTCGGTGGTCGGCACCAGGAGCATGGTGATGCCCTGGTGCGCGGGGGCGTTCGGGTCGGTGCGCACGGCCAGCCACACCCAGTCGGCGGTGTCGCCGTTGGTGGTCCAGATCTTGTGGCCGTTGACGACATACTCCTCGCCCTCCCGCACGGCCCGCGTCTTCAAGGAGGCCAGGTCCGTGCCTGCGTCGGGCTCGCTGTAGCCGATCGCGAAGTCGATCTCGCCGGAGAGGATCCGCGGCAGGAAGTACGCCTTCTGCTCCGACGTGCCGTACTGCATGATCGTCGGGCCGACGGTGTTCAGCGCCATCAGCGGCAACGGTAGGCCCGCCTGCGCGGCCTCGTCGAAGAAGACGAACTGCTCCGTCGGGGTCAGCCCGCGCCCGCCGTACTCCTTGGGCCAGCCCACGCCGAGCCAGCCGTCCGCGCCGAGGCGTCGGACGGTCTCGCGGTAGAACCGCTTCTGCGCGGCCCGGTCGGCGTGCCTCAGGTGGGCGTTGTCCGGCACCAGCTCGGCGAAGTAGGCGCGCAGTTCGGTGCGCAGCCGCTGCTGCTCGGGCGTGTAGTCGAGATGCACGGCGCCTCCAGGCTCCCCAAGGCCGGTCCTGACGGCGCACACGGTAGAACGTGTTTCAGTAATTGGGAATGGCGGTGGACCGTGCAGTCTTCGAAGCTCACCTCACCCCAGCGTGTTCAGGAAGTCCGTGCAGGCCCGGGCGCAGGCGCGGCAGGCCGCCGAGGCGTCCTCGGCGCCCGGTCGGCCGTCGAAGACGCGGGCGGACTCCAGGCACTGAGCCCGGCACCACTCCAGCTGGGTGCGTATCCCGGCTTCTTCGACGAGGTTCTGCTCGGCCAGCACCCGGCAGGTCGCGTCGCACACCTCCGCGCACATGATCCCTTGACGTCGTACGAGTTCCTGCTCCTCGGTTCCGTCCGGATCGACCAGGCTCACGCGCAGCGCGCACACCCGGGCACACTCCGTGCACGCCTGCGCGCAGGCGAAGCGGTCCTCCAGGAAACGGAAGAGCTCCTGCTGCGATGTCGTCACATGTCGCGGGTAGCCGTGACACACCGCACCAAACCCGGCGCGGGACGCGGGTCCGTTTTCCGCCCCCGCTCGCGGGAACCCGTCGTACCCGAGCACGGACGACCGGGAGGTGGAACAGATGCCCGGACGAGAGGAACTGCCCTCGACCCTGGAGCGCTCCTCCAAGGACGCCCAGCGCACCTGGATCAAGGCGCACGACTCGGCGGTCGAGCAGTACGGCGAGGGCGAGCGGGCGCACCGAGTGGCCTACGGCGCCCTGAAGCACATGTACGAGAAGGTCGGCGACCACTGGGAGCGCAAGGAGGGCGGCCGCAAGGGTCCTTCGGATCCGCGGTCGGCCCGGCCACGGCAGCGCGGCGGTCGCAGCGGCGAAGGCGTCGACGAGAACGCCTCCAAGGAGCATCTCTACGACGTCGCCCAGCGGCTCGACATCGAGGGCCGCTCCCGGATGACGAAGGGGGAACTGCTGGACGCGATCCGCAAGGCCAATCGTTCGCAGACCCGCACCGCCCGCTCACAGTGAGCCGGTTGGCCACCGCTTTAGGGGGTATTCGTCCGATATGAGTAACGCATCGATGCAGATCGCCGCGCCGAGCGGCCTGCTCAGTCTCGCGCTGTTCGTGATCGCTGTCGCCGTCCTGGCGCTGCTGGCGGGCAGCTTCTGGTACGGCAACCGGATCAAGCTGCGCGAGCCCCCGCGCCCACGCCCCGAGGAGCAGCCGCATCTGCCGCCGGAGGGCCCGGTCCACGAAATCCGGGAGAACCGCGAGCCCGACGAGGTCCCCAGGATCCCCAAGGGCGGTCGCCCGCTCACCCCGTACGAGCTGAGCAACATGCAGACCCGGCCGAGCGCGTCGAAGGAACGGCGCCGCTGGAGCCGCGGCAGCAGCGGATCGTTCGGCGGCGGAGGTCTCGGAGCGCACTGAGCCGCGGCGGACGCACGAAGGCGGACGTCCCGAGGAGGGGAAGATCATGGCCGACCCCGGCCGCAGCACCCTGCCGCTGCCCGACTACGACCATCTGCCGATCGGCGGGCTGGAAGCCCGGGTGCGTTCACTGACCGCCGAGGAGGTGGAGGAACTCCTCGCCTACGAGCGGACGCACGCCGATCGTGTGCCGGTGACCGAACTGCTGACCGCACGCCTCGAGCAGTTGGAGGCGGGCGCCGAGCCGACGTCCGGCGACCCGACGGCCCTGCGTCCCGAGCAGGGCGAAGGCCACACCGGCTCCCCGGTGTCGCCCGCGACCTCGCCCGAGCCGTTCAGCCCACCGCCGCACGGCACACCCGACCAGCGCGGCAAGCCGAAAGGCGACCGCACGTAGGGCACCTCGGGGCCGGCCGTCAGCGGCCGGCCTCGCGGTCGTCCATCCGTCCGATGCGGGCCACGTTCTCCCGGTCGTCGGCGTCCTCACTGGGCTCACCGGCGAACCAGGCGTCGAGGATCTCCTTCAGCAGCGGCTCCGAGGTCAGCCGCAGGCTCAGCGCCAGCACGTTGGCGTCGTTCCAGCGGCGGGCGCCGTCGGCCGTGTAGGCGTCCGTGCACAGGGCGGCCCGTACACCGGGCACCTTGTTCGCGGCGATCGAGGCGCCCGTGCCGGTCCAGCAGCACACGACCGCCTGGTCCGACGTCCCGTCGGCCACGTCCTGCGCGGCCGCCGCCGAGCACGCCGCCCACTGTGGGTCGTCGCCGGCGCGCAACGCCCCGTGCGGGCGCACCTCGTGGCCGCGCCCGCGCAGTTCCGTGACCAGCAGACGGGCCACGGGTTCGTCCATGTCCGAGGAGACGGAGATCCGCATGCCTCGGAGCGTCTCTGATTGGCTTAGCGATCCCATGGGTTGCACAGGATCAGAGTGCGGAAAACCGCTCCATGCCGCCAATCGCCTTCGTGCCCTGGTACCGATGGGCAAAGCTGTCGGCCCGCGTGACACGTCTCTCCGGACGCTGGCCGGTCAGGCAGGTTCAACACCCGACCGGGGAGGGTGCCCGACGTCGCCTGGGCGCCGAGCGTGCACGTCACACTCTGCCACAGCATCACTACGGTTGGCTAATCCAACTGGTGAGCCTACGCCGACCCGGATGGCCGGTCGTGCGGACCCGGCCCTCGTCCATGCTGATCAGCACCCGGCCGTCGTCCCACACGTACCAGGTGGGTGTGGAGACCGGCGTGCCGTCGGCGCGCAGGGTGGCCATGACGCACGGGTTGGCGCGGCGCAGCAGGGCGTCGGCCTCGGGCGGCAGTGGTGGCTTGGACATCCGAACCTCTCAGTGACGTGCTGACGTGCTGGTTTCCGGGAGTCCTGCGCTCAGGCGGACTGATCCCCGTCGAAGTCCCCGTCGAAGCTGGCGAAGTAGGCGGCGGCCATGTCCTCGTCGCCGTGTCCCTGGGCGGCGGCGCGGGTGAGGCGTTCGGCGCTCGCGGCGGCCACGTCCAGGCGGATGCCGTGCCGCTCCCCCGCCTCGACGATGAGACGGGCGTCCTTCGCGGCGGTCGCGACCGCGAACTGGGCCGGGGACAGCCGGTCGTCGAGGATGAGCCCCGCCTTGACCCGCAGATAGCCCATGTCGAGCGGGCCGCCGTCGATGGCGTCGAAGAAGCTCTGCGGGTTCACGTCGAGCGCCTTCGACAGGGCCAGGACCTCGCCGACCGCGTTGGTGGCGGCGATGACCCAGCTGTTGGCGACCAGCTTGAGGCGGGTGGCGGTGCCGGCCGCCCCGTCGTCACCGGTCCACACGGTCCGGGCGCCGACGGCGTCGAAGACCGGCGTGACCGTCTCCCGGCTCTCGCTCGGCCCCGCCGCGAGGACCAGCAGCTGTCCGGCCTCGGCGGGCTGGCGGGTGCCGAGCACCGGGGCGTCGTAGAAGACCAGCTCGTGGTCGCGGGCGAAGGCGGCCAGGTCGCCGATCGCCCCGATACCGGCGGTGGTCGACTGCACCCACGCGGTGCCGGGACGCAGTGCCGGGGCCGCCTCCCGCATGACCTCCAGGGCGGCGGCGCCGTCGTACAGCATCGTCAGGACGACGTCGGCGCCCTGGACGGCCTCGTCGGGGGTGGCCGCGACGTGCGCGCCGTCGGCGGCCAGCGGTGCGGCCTTGTCGGTGGTGCGGTTCCAGACACGGACGGTGTGTCCGGCCTTGGCCAGATTGCGGGCCATGGCGGCGCCCATGATCCCGGTGCCCAGGACGCTCACGGTGAGCGTGTCGGTCATGACGTCAACTTCCTGTCGCTCTGCGGTGCGGTGGTTGTTGCTGGGGTGGACGCGATCGGGTCCGGCCCGGTCCGACGATGCCACCGCCCGGGTGCGTCCCGCGCGTCGGGTGCACCCGGGTCTGCGGGATTTCAGCGGCCCGAGGCGGCGCGGACGAGTCCGTCGAGCCAGGCCTGATGGCCGTTGAGCATCGGGTTCGGCCTCTCCTCGGCCAGGGCTGCGGCCGGTTCGCCGATCTGGGTCTCCTGGGTCAGGATGCGCACCCGGCCGCCGGGCAGGTCCTCCACCAGCCAGGCGTGCAGCACGTCGAGCCGTTCCTCGGGCGTGCCGTCCTGTTTCGCGGTCCAGGACAGACGGCCGGGGACGTCCTCGGCAGGCGCCTGGAACTCGACGACGTGCGCGTCCAGGGGCGGGAAGCCGAATGTGCCGAACCGGAAGTGGATGCCGTCCTTCAGTACCGGGCCGGCACCGTCGGGGAAGCCGATGTCGGCGACGTTGTCGTAGTACGACTCCCAGGTGGAGGTGTCGACGAGGTGGTGCCATACGTCGGCGGCCCGCACGCCCTTGCCGATCACCTCGTTGGAGACGAAGTTGTCGCCGGTGCCGGGCAGGTACTTCTCGGGCCAGTTGATCGCGTTCTGCGTGGTCACAGGGGTGTCCTCTCGCTCTTCGCCCTGCCGCCGCCCGCTGCGGCGACGTCCTCGACGCTAGGACTGCACTCCATCGGAATACCAATAGGAGGGCCGATTCCTGCCATCGGCACTCCGATGGGGCAGGAGCTACGCTGGCCGGTATGAACAACCGGACGCTCAACGCCGACGAGGCCGCAGGCGACGACCGGCGGTTTCCGTCGCATGCCGATCTGAACCTGCTGCGCACCTTCCTGGCCGTCTACCGCTCCGGTTCCTTCACCGCGGCCGCCCCGCTGCTGGGGCTCTCCCAGCCGACCGTGACCGCACAGATCCGTACGCTGGAGCAGCAGAGCGGGCGCACACTGTTCACCCGGCTGCCGAGGGGCGTGGAGCCCACGGCGCTCGCCCATGAACTGGCCCGTCAGGTCTCCGGGCCGCTCGACGCGCTCGCCGCGCTGGAGGGCGGTGCCGGTCCTCTCTCCGGGCATACGGCGCCCGTGCACCTGGCAGGGCCGTCGGAACTGCTGTGCACCCGGGTGCTGCCCGCGCTCGCCGGCCTCGTCGCCGACGGCGTCCGGCTGCGGGTCACCCAGGGGCTGAGCGACCCGCTCCTGGAGGACCTGCGCGCCGGGCAGCACGACCTCGTGATCGCGACCCGGCGCCCCCGGGGCCGCGCGCTGGCCTCGCTCCCGCTGGCGGACGAGGAGTACGTCCTGGTCGCGACCCCGGACTGGGCGCGCCGGGTCGCCGAGCACCCGGCGGCCGGCGACGACCCCTGCGCCGCGCTGCGGGACCTGCCCCTGGTCACCTACGCGGAGGACCTGCCCATCGCCCGCCGTTACTGGCGCACCGTGTTCGGCAGACAGCTCGCCGCTCGTGCCGCGCTCACCGTGCCGAACCTGCACGCGGTGGTGGCGGCGGTCGCCGCGGGCGCCGGCTACAGCGTGCTGCCGCAGTCCCTGTGCGAGGAGCACCTGGCCGCCGGGCGCCTCGCTCTGCTGCACGATCCGCAGGAGCCGCCGCTGAACACGCTGTTCCTGGTGGAGCGGCCGGGCGCCGACGCCAACCCGGACCTGATCCGGGTCCGCGACCGCCTCCGGAGCGCCGCGCGCTCCTGGTGAGGGCGGCCGTCACTCACTCCGGGAGCATCAGCCGGCCCGTCTCGCCCGGCTCGAGGCGTACCGCGCGGTCCGGCAGTCGTACATCGACCGGGGACGCGTCGGAGGAGGGCACGGTGATCTCCAGCTGGCCGTGCCGGAGCCGCACCCGTACTCCCCAGTTGCCCTGGTAGCGCAGGTTGAAGCCGTAGGAGGACAGCTCGGGCAGCGGGACGGGGTCGAGCCACAGCGCGCCGCCGCGGGTCTCCAGGCCGGTCAGTCCGCGCTGGACCAGGTCGAGGGTGCCGGCCATCGCGCCCAGGTGGATGCCCTCGCCGGTGGTACCGCCCTGCACGTCGGCGATGTCGCCGCGCAGGGCCTCCTGACAGAACTGCCAGGCCTCGGCGCGCCGGGCGCGGGCCAGGATCCAGCCGTGCACGAGGCCGCTGAGGGTGGAGCCGTGGCTGGTGCGGTGCACGTAGTAGTCGACGGTGCGGTGCCAGGTGTCCTCGTCCAGCCGCAGCCCCAACCGGCGGAACATTCCCTGCAGTTCCGCCGGTGAGAACAGGTAGCCGAGCATCAGGACGTCGGCCTGCTTGGAGGCCTGGTAGCGGTTGACCGTGTCGCCCTCGGCCTCCAGGATCCGGTCCAGCCGCCGGATGTCGCCGTACTCCTGCCGGTAGCGGTGCCAGTCGAGTTCGGCGAGATCGCCGTAGCCGTCGAACTGGCTGATGACACCCTCGTGGAACGGCACGTGGAGAGTGCGGGACACCTCCTCCCACCGCTCGAGTTCGTCGTCGTCGAGCCCGGTGCGCTCGGCGAGTTCGCGGCGCCGCGGTTCGGGCAGGCCGTCCAGCAGCTCCAGGGTGCGGCTGAGCACCCAGGAGGCGGTGACGTTGGTGTAGGCGTTGTCGTCGAGTCCGGGCTGCTGTGCGTCGGGGTAGGCGTCGTGGTACTCGTCGGGTCCTACCACGCCCTTGATGCGGTGCCGTCCGAGTCCCTCGTCGTAGCTGGCCGCGTCCGCCCAGAAGCGGGCGATCTGGAGGAGCATCTCGGCGGCCTTGGTGTGCAGGAACTCGATGTCGCCGCTCGCCTCGCAGTACTCCCACACGTTGTACGCGATCGCCGAACCGACGTGGTACTGGAGATGGGAGTGGTCCGGCAGCCAGCGGCCCGAGCGCGGGTTGAGGTGCAGTTCCTGGGTCTCCTCCCGGCCGTCGCTGCCGCTCTGCCAGGGGTACATCGCGCCCCTGCGGCCCACGTCGCGGGCGGCGGTGCAGGCCTGTTCGAGGCGGCGGTGGCGGTAGCGCAGGAGGGCGCGGGAGACCTCGGGGAAGTGCAGGTTGAGGTAGGGCAGGACGAACAGCTCGTCCCAGAAGACATGGCCGCGGTAGGCCTCGCCGTGCAGTCCACGGGCGGGCACACCGACGTCGAGGTCGGCGGTGTGCGGGGAGAGCGTCTGCAGGACGTGGAAGAGGTGCAGCCGCAGGATGCGGCCCGCCTCACCGGGGACGTCGAGGTCGGCGCGGCGCCACAGCTGGGCCCAGGCGGTGCGGTGGGAGCGGAGCAGGTCGTCGAAGCCGGGGGCCCGGCCGACCCGGGCGACGGCGGCGTGCAGCGGGTCGCTGATGGCCGGGTCGCGGGAGGTGTGCAGGGCGACGGTCTTGTCGACGGTGGCGGTGCGGCCGGGCGCCAGCTGCAACCGGGTCCGCTGGGTGGTGCGCGGGCGGGCGTGCCGGATCGAGACGGGCGCGTCGGCGGTGAGGCGGGAGGCCATGCCGATGCGGATGTCGGAGGTGCGGGTGCGGCAGCGCAGCCAGACCGTGTCGTGTTCGGCGGTTCCGGATTGCTGGTGCGTCAGGTGGCGGTCGTCCAGGTCCCGGTAGCGCGGCACTCCGGCGTTGGTGACACCGCCGTCGAGGGCGGCCTCGACGTGGAGTTCGCCGGAGAAGCCGTCGGCGGTGAACTCGGTGCGCAGTGCGGCCAGGTGCGGGTCGGCCATGTGCACCAGCCGCTGCTGCCGCACGGTCAGCGCCCGCCCGTTGCCGAACGCGTATCGGGTCAGGCGCTCCAGCACACCCGAGGACAGGTGCAGCACCATGCGGTGTTCGAGCACGGTCGCGGTGTCGGGGGTGAGCCAGGGGCGGCCGCGCAGGCGGAAGCGCAGCGGCAGCCAGTTGGGCACGTTGACCATGTCCTCGTTCTCGACCATGCGGCCGGCCACATCGGAGGTGAGCCGGTTGTAGCACCCCGCCACATACGTCCCCGGGTAGTGCACATCGTCCGCGGCGCACTCCGGAAGGGCGCCACGGGTGGCGAAGTAGCCGTTGCCCAGCGTGCACAGCGACTCCCGCAGTCGCTCGTCCGCGGCCTCGTAGCCCTCGTACTCCCAGGTCCAGCCCGTCACGTCGGTACTCCTCCCGCAGCAGGCGGCTCGCCGGGATCTCGTACGAGGATCCCGGCACCGTCCCCCAGCAGTGTCTCCCGGGGCCGGGCCGGGCGGGGCGGAGCACGCCGCGGACGAGGGGACGCCTCGGCCTACGGCACGGGGGGTGCCACTCCGGCCGGGTCGCGGGGCAGCACCGTGACCCGGTGGAAGTTGCAGCCGCCGGCGGGTGCGAGCTCCGCCGGGGGCAGGTCCTGGTGGGCCTGGAGGGCGACGCTCACCAGGCTCAGCAGCAGGTCGACGTCCCCGTCGCAGTCGAGGTGGACGGTGACCCACCGGGAGCCGGGCACCAGGCGGATGGCCGTGGACTCCCTGAGGTCCTCGGCGAAACGTCCGATGGCCCGGTGGGTGAGATGCAGGTCCACGTCGTGGCCCGAGTGGAAGTGGGCGATCTCGCTGTGGGCGGAGCTGATTGCCCGCCCTGTCCCGCAACTGGCCGGTCCCGCCGTGAGGTCGGGCCAGGCTGCCAGTTGCTCCAGGGCGCGCTGGGCCAGAGTCATGGCCCCATCGTCACCGCATCACCCCGCTGATACCAGAGGTTGAGCCTTTTGTAACCCAGGCGTGAGGATCCTCACGCGGGCAGGCACCGGGGCGAGCGGAACCTGTGCCCGGCTGACAGGTGCGCCACACCGTGGGGTCAATGGGCCGGGGCCGGTCCCGTGCTGCGGCGGACGATGAGTTCGACGGGTACGACGGGCTCGACGCGGGGTTCGTCGATGCCGTCGATGCGGTCCAGGAGGAGGCGCAGGGCGCGGCTGCCGATCTCGGCGAAGTCGGTGCGCACGGTGGTCAGCGGCGGCAGCAGGTGGGCGGCCTCGGGGATGTCGTCGTAGCCGACCACGCTGACGTCGTCGGGCACCCGGCGTCCGGCCTCGTGCAGGGCCCGCAGCAGGCCGAGGGCCATCTGGTCGTTGGAGGCGAACACCGCGGTGACATCGGGGCGTCGGGCCAGTCGGCGGCCCAGTTCGTATCCGGAGTCGGCGCTCCAGTCGCCGACGAGGGCGTCGGGGACCTCGGCGCCGGCGGCGGTCAGGGTCTCGCGCCAGCTGTCCATGCGGACGTCGGCGGAGGTCCAGCCGGTGGGCCCGGCGATGTGGTGGACGGTGGTGTGGCCGAGGTGCAGGAGGTGGCCGGTGGCCGCGCGGGCTCCGGCCCAGGAGTCTGCGGTGATCAGGGGGGTACGTCCGCCGAGGTCGTTCTCCAGCACCACCATGGGGGTGTCGATGCGGGCCTCGGCCAGCGCCGTGCCGACCCGGCGCTGGGGGGCGATGGCGATCACGCCGTCCGCGCCCTCGGCCGAGAGCGTGTCCACGGCCCTCACCACCGTGTCGCGTTCGGCGGTGTCGAGGGCGATGGAGCTGACCAGGTAACCGGCGCCCTGCGCCGCGGTGTTGATGGCGGTCAGGATGGAGGCGGGTCCGTAGCGGGCGGCGTCGAAGGAGATCACGCCGACCATGCGGGTGCGTCCGCTGGCCAGGGAGCGGGCGCTGCGGCTGGGCCGGTAGCCGAGCGTACGCATGGCGTCCAGCACCGCGGCCCGGGTCTCGGGGCGTACGGCGGGATGGTCGTTGAGCACCCGGGACACGGTCTGCTTGGACACGCCGGCCAGCCGGGCCACGTCGTCCATCACGGGGCGCGCCCCGGCGAAGCTGCGGCGGCTGCGCCCCCTGGGAGCGGGGCCGTCGGCGGTGCTTCGGGTCATGGCGGGCGGTGCTTCCTTCGGCCTCGTTCCCCGGCGGTCCTTTCCCGCCCGGCGGATCCACAGGATAGGCCGGGCAGGAGCGTGCGGCTGCTTCCAGGGGCGTCAGCCCGTGGTGACTGCCCAGGTCCGGCTTTGGCCGGTCAGCGGTGGCGCGCCGGGCGGGGGGACGCGCAGGCGGTGCGGTCGGGTCGTCAGCGCTGCTCCGGTCCGAGATCGGGGGTGTCGGTGAGGTGGGCGCGCGGGCTGGTGGTGGCGTGCAGTTCGAGCAGGACGAGGTCATTGTTGCCGGGGCGCAGGACGGGCGCGGGAACGTACAGGGTGCGTTGGGGGCCGCGGTTCCAGTAGCGGCCGAGGTGGAAGCCGTTGATCCAGGCCTGGCCCTTGGTCCAGCCGGGCAGCGCCAGGAAGGTGTCGGCCGGTTCGGTCACCTCGAAGGTGCCGTGGTGGAATGCGGGTCCGGCGGCAGTGCCGGCCTCGAAGGTCAGTCCGCCCAGGTCGTTCAGGGGCAGCGGGAGGCAGTCCCAGCCGTGCAGCGCCGTGCCGTTGAAGGTGACGGCGCCGAGCAGGCCCTTGGGTGCGCCGATGCGGGGGCCGTAGTTGACGCCGCCCATGTTCTCCACGAGGACGTCCAGCGTGGCCCCGGCACGCGGGACGCGCACGGGCAGGGTCTCGTCGTGGCGTTCGCGTTCCAGTACGCCGACGGGGGCGCCGTCCAGGAAGACCTGGGCCCGGTCGCCCACGCCGCTCGCGAAGTGCAGCACTCCGTCGCCGGCGTCGGGGACGGTGGTGCGGTACAGCGCGTACCCGGCCCGCAGCCCGAGCTCGTCCAGGGTGAGCGGGCTCTCGGTGCGCACGGGCCGCTCGGCCTGCCTCGCCGCGTGCGGCAGCAGCGGCGCCTGCCGGTCCAACTCCACCACGGTGGGGGCGAGTTTCCGGCTCGGGGCCGGGGCGGGCTCGTCGGGGAGGGGAGCGTGGCGGGCGATCACCTCGCGGAAGGCGTGGTACTTCGGGCCGGGGTCACCGGACTCCGTCAGCGGGGCGTCGTAGTCGTACGAGGTGACGATCGGGGCGTAGGCGTGGTCGTGGTTGGCGCCGTTGGTGAAGCCGAAGTTGGTGCCGCCGTGGAACATGTAGATGTTGACCGACGCGCCGGCCGACAGCAGCCGGTCGAGGTCGGCCGCGGCGTCGGCCGCGGCGCGGACGTGGTGCGGTTCGCCCCAGTGGTCGAACCAGCCGATCCAGAACTCCGCGCACATCAGGGGCCCTTCGGGCTGGTGGGCGCGGAGCCGGGTCAGGTTCTGGTCGACCTTGCTGCCGAAGGTGCCGGTGACGAGCGTGCCGGGCAGCGAACCGGCGGCCAGGTGTTCGGGGTCGGTCTGCTCGCAGGTGAAGAGCAACTCCTCGATGCCGCGCGAGCGCAGGGACTGGTGCAGGTGCTTCAGGTACGTGGTGTCGTCGCCGTAGGCGCCGTACTCGTTCTCCACCTGCACGGCGATCACCGGGCCGCCGGCGGCCGCCATGTGCGGCAGCAGCGGGGGCAGCAGCAGGTCGAGGTAGCGGTCCACGGCGTCCGTGAAGCGCGGGTCGCTGCTGCGCAGCCGGATGTCGGGGTCGGTGGTGAGCCACGAGGGCAGCCCGCCGCCGTCCCACTCGCCGCAGATGAAGGGGCCGGGGCGCAGCAGGACGTGGAGGCCCTCCGCGCGGGCCAGGCTCAGGTAGCGCGGCAGGTCGAGGATGCCGTCGAGGACGAGGGGACCGTCGGGGTCGGGCTGGTGGAGGTTCCACGGCACGTACGTCTCCACCGTGTTGAGGCCCATCAGCCGGGCCTTGCGCAGCCGGTCGGCCCACTGGCCGGGGTGGATGCGGAAGTAGTGCATCGCTCCGGAGATGATCCGGAACGGCTCGCCGTGCAGCAGGAAACCGTCGGACGTGGTGGTCAGGGCGGGCATGCGGAACTTCCCTTCAGCTGGAGCGGGTCAGAACGGGCGCGTGGTGCGGATCAGCCAGAGGGTGGCGGCCAGGCAGAGGGCGGAGACACCGCTGAGCAGGAGCGGGACCGCGCCCGTGCCGGACAGTTCGATGGCCTTGCCGAGCGCCGGGCCGGCCGCGACACCGCCCACCATGGAGGCGGCGATGACGATCGCACCCGCCCGACGGGCCTGTGGGGCGGCCCGGTTGAGCCAGGGCAGTCCGGTCGGGAAGATCGGCGCGATGAACAGCCCGACCCCCGCGTACGCGTAGGGGGCCAGCTCCGGCACCGTGGCCAGCAGCAGGCAGACCGTCATTCCCGCGCAGGAGACGGTGACGATGGTCTGGGCGGTGCAGCGCAGCGCGATCGGCACGACCAGGAACCGGCCGACCGTCATCATCAGCCAGTACACCGAGGTGGCGGTCGCGGCGGCTCCGGCGCCGTATCCCACGCTCTCCAGATGGGTGGGTTCCCAGCCGCCGACTCCGGCCTCGATGCCGACGTGCAGGACGTAGAGCGTGACGAACACGGCCAGCACCGAGCCCAGACTCCGGGCGAGGACGGGACCTGATGTGCCGGCCCCGCCGTCGGGCAGGGGCGATCGGTCGCGTACGCCCTTCAGGCACAGCAGCAGCGGCAGGTTGGCCAGCGCGAAGCCGAGGAAGACGGCCGGGTACCGGTCGGCGCCGACCACGCCGACGAGGGCCGGGCCGAGGATGGCGCCGACGCCGAAGTGGGCGTTGAGGACGTTGAGCATCGCGGTCGACCGGTGGCCGAAGCCGGTGGCGAAGAGCTGGTTCAGGCCGTAGTCGATGCCGCCGAAGCCGAGCCCGGCGAGCAGCGCCGCGGCCAGTGCGGCCGGCCAGGTGGGGGCCAGGGCGACGCCTGCCGCGCCGACGGCCATCAGGAGGTACGAGCTGCCGAGGAGCTGCCGGTTGCCGATGCGCCCGTAGAGGCGGTCGAAGAGCAGCACCCCGGCGACACCGCCGACGAAGTGGGCGCTGAGCCCCATGCCGGCGGCGGACGGCGACAGCCCGAACTCCCGCCGGAACGCCGGGATCGCGGGCCCGTACAGGGCCTGGAGCGCCCCGATGAGCATGAAGCCCACGCAGGACGCGACGACGGCGAGCGGGCTGAAGACGGGGGCCGCGGGGACGCTGCGGGCGCCCGCGCGGGGCGGTCCGGTCGTTGGCTCGGTCACGCGGACTCCAGGGAAGGGCCCATGACGGCGTGGGCGGAGGCGGCTCTGCGACGAGGACGAGTGTTACCGGTAACATTCTGCCCGTCAAGCTCCCCTGCATGCTTCCGCGACGGTCCCTGCCCCGAACGGGCCAGCGTCCGGCAGCGGCACCACGGTCCGGGGGTACGGATGTCGCACCGTCCAGACCGAGGAGTCCGATCGTGCAGCCGCCGAACCAGCCCTTGGGCCAGCCTCAGATGTCACCGCAGACGTCGAAGGAGACGTCGAAGGAGAACGGAGGTGATCCCGCTCCGGGCGCCCGACCGCCGGGGCCGCGGGTCGACGCCTCCCGGTTGTGGGCCGGCGGGATCATGACCGCTGCGATCGCCGGACTCACCGCCGTGTTCTCCGTGCTGCTGGTCCGAGGGGTCCTGGGCTTCCCGGTGCTCGCGCCCGACGGCCACGGCGCGCTGGGAGACGCCTCGGCGGGGCTGCTGGCGGCCGGTTCGGCGGTGGTCGCGCTGGCGGCGACGGCCGTACTGCACCTGCTCATGCTGAGCACCGCGCAGGCCGGACGGTTCTTCGCGTGGATCGTCGCCCTGATCACGGCGGGAGTGGTGCTGCTGCCGTTCACGTCGTCGGTGAGCGCCGAGGCCAAGATGGGCACCGGCGTCGTCCGCCTCGCGATCGGAATCGCCATCGGGTCCTTGCTGTCCGCGGTCTGCCGGGGAGCCGGCCGGCGTGCCGCCTGACCGGGCGGCGCCGGTACGCCCTCCGCGGGCGAGTCGGCCGCTGCTTCGTCACCCGGCTCGTCGAGCGGCGCGAGCGGACCGCCCATCGACCGGTCGGCACGGGCGGCCCCGGGCCGGGTCACGCACGAGGGGCTCCCCGGCGGATGCGGGGAGCCCCTCGTGCGGTCCGTCCGTCAGTCCGCGTCGGCCGGAGCCCTGGTCCGGCCGCGCCGGTGGACGTACCAGCCCGTCGCCGTGAGCAGCGCGGCCAGCGCGGCGGCGGTGCCGACGGTGACCCCGGTGGAGGCGAGGCTGCCGCCGGAGGTCGTGGTGGTACCGGTGCCGCCGGTGCCGGTACCGGAGGTGGTGCCGGTGCCCGTGCCGCCGTCCGAGGTACCACCGTCGGAGGCGCCGCCGGATCCGGTGCCACCGGTGTCGTCGTCGGTGTCCACGGGGTCCTGGCCGACGAAGCTGACCGGGACCTTGACGTCCTGGGAGCGGTCGCCGGACAGGGTGTGGTCGGCGCGGGTGGCGAGGACGCACTTCGCCTTGAAGCAGTCGGTGAACTCGTCCTCGGCGTCCACCGTGAGCTCGACCTCGAAGGTGCCGCCGTCGCCGTACGGGATCGCCAGGCCCTCGCCGTAGTCCGGCGGGTCGGAGGAGATCCACGCCGAGGAGTGGGAGGCGCCGGTCATGTCGACGCCGCCGATGCACGGTGTGGGCAGCTCGCCGTCGCCGTTGTCGACGCACAGGGCGACGTAGATGCCCTTGTCGACGTCGTAGCCGGATCCGGTGACGGTGAGTTTCTGGTCCTCGGTGGCGAGGTTGTTGACCGGGGTGACGGTGAGTTTCTGGCCCTCGGGGCCGGTGACGGTCTTGGTGCCCGACGGTTCGGTGTCCTCGCCGCCGCCCCCGGTACCGCCGCCGTCACCGCCGGACTCGCCGACGGTCAGCGTGATCGGCGAAGTGCGGGTCGTGCCCGCGGAGTTCCTGAACTCGGCGCGGTACCCGTAGCCGTCCTGTCCTGCCTTGGCGGTGAAAGAGTACGCGTTCTCGGTCGCGCCCTCGATCGTGGACCAGGTCTGGCCGCCGTCCGGGCTGACCTGCCAGCGCACGGTCGGCTCCGGGGTGCCCTCGGCCGCCGCGACGAACGTGACCTCGTCGCCGGGAGCGACGGACTGGTCGGTCGGGGACTGGGTGACCTTGGGGGACATGCGGAGGTCGAGCTTGACGACCTTGCTCTCCGCCTGGTCGGTGAGGTGGACGGACGTGGCGCCGGGGGCGACGGCGACGCCCGCGTAGGCGCCCGCGAGGCTGCCCGGCAGGGCGACCGGCTCGGCCGCCTGCCGGAAGGTCGCGGCATCGAGGATCTGGAGGGAGCCCGTCCTGTCCGAGGTGCTGTCGGAGAGGTCCTCGCGCAGCACGAAGGCCCGTCCGGTGGTCTTGTCGAAGGCCGCCGCCGTGGGCCGGTCCGCACCCGTCAGGGTGGTCGGCAGCTTGCCGTCCTTGTCGAAGACGAGCACCGAAGTCCCGCTGCCCACCCAGACGTTGCCGGTGGCCGGGTCCGGTTCGACGAAGAAGACGGGGTCGGCGGGAAGTTCGGCCGTCGCAGTCACCTCGAAGGTGCCGGTGTCGACGCGGCGCAGCACCGGCTTGCCCTCGGCAGTGCCGACGGACCAGGCGGCGCCGTGCGCGGCGTCCACGCCGAGCTGGTTGCCGCCCTCGAGCGTGACCGTGTCCGTGACGGTACCGGTGGCGATCTCGACGCGGCGCAGCTCGGGGCCCGCCGCGACCAGAACGGTGGAGGGGTCGACGTCCTGAGCGACGCCGGTGAACGACGCACCGTTGAACCAGACGCCCTGCGCGACCGTGTCGCCGTCCTTGGCGGTGCCGATGCCGCGCAGCGGGTAGTGGAAGACCACGCCGTCACCGGCGAGCGGGGCGGCGATCCGGCGGACCACACGGGCGGCCATCGCACCGTTCGCACCGGGAGCCTGCGCGATGTGGCTGAGGACCTTGCCGTCCTTGGGGTCCAGGACGTACAGGCCCTGCTCGGCCACGTCGGAGGTGTCGGGGATGTTGTCCGAACCGACGTACAGCTTCCCGGAATCGGGGTGCAGCAGAAGGTCCAGGGGCCGGCCGGCGGTGGTGAACTCGGCCGACCGGACGTAGCTGACGGTACCCGGGGGGACGTCCACGCCGTCGCCGCCGCCGTCTCCGTCACCCGGGTCCTGGCCCTCGAAGGTGATCGGGATGCGGACGTCCTGGGAGCGGTCGCCGGTGCCGTTGTGGTCGACCCGGGTGACGACCGAGCAGGCGACCTCGAGGCAGTCCAGGCCGCTGTCCTTGGCCTTGACGTTCAGCTCGACGTCGAAGGTGCCGCCCTCGCCCCACCGTTCGGCGATCGTGCCCGCGCCCTCGTCCGAGGCGTCCCTGGGGATGATCCACACCGAGGAGCCGCTGCTGCCGCTCTGGTCGGCGCCGCCGAGGCAGGGGGTGGGGATGCGGTTGTCGCCGTTGTCCTTGCACACGGCGACGTAGATGCCCTTGGTGTCGTCGTAGGCCTCGCCGGTGACGTGCAGCGTCTCGCCGTCCGGGTCGAGGTTGGCGGAGGCGGAGACGGTGAGTTTCTGGCCGTCCTTGCCGAGCGCCGTCTTCGGGGTGTCGGCGGCCTGGGCGGGCGAGCCGACGGTCACGGCGGTGGCTCCGGCGGCCACCAGGGCAGCGGCGCCCAGGAGTGCCGCGGGGCGTCTGAGACGGAGTCCGGCCGGTCTCTCCGGCTGCTGCCGCTCGGTTGAGTCGTCTGTCATGGGGAGGTCCTATGGGAAGGTGATCGGGATGTGGACAGGACGTGCCGGAACGGGCCGGCCGGACGGCCGGCCCGTGGACCACTCGGAGCTGTGAGCGCTTACTGGAAGCTGATCGGGACGTGCACGTCGTACTTGCGGTCGTTGGTGTCGAAGTGGTCCGCGCGGGTGACGATGGCGCAGTCGACGTCCTGGCCGCAGACGCTGCCGTCGTCGAGCGTGGCCTTGACGTAGATCTGGACGTTGAAGGTGCCGCCGGAGCCGAACTTGGAGCTGTTGGCGAACATGCCGCCGAAGGTGTTGTTCACCCAGTGCGAGGCACCGGTCGAGCCGTTCTCGTCCTGGCCGCCCAGGCAGGGGGTCGGCTTGTTCTCGCCCGGCGCGCCGTTGATCACGCACAGGCCGACGTAGATGCCCTGGCCGGTGTTGAAGCCGGAGCCGGTGACGTTGATGACCTGGCCCGCCGCGGCGGCGGTGTCCGGGGCGGTCACTGACAGGTTGTAGGTGGTGCTGCCGTCGACGATGGTGCGGGTCGAGGTGGCGGCGGAGGCCGAGCCGGCCAGGCCCAGCGTCAGTGCGGCGGAGGCGGCGACGGCGATGCCGGTACGGGCGGCGATGGGGGTCCCCCCGCTCGAGCGAAGTCGAGAGTGGGGGAGGGCGGAGAGGACGGATCTCATGGTGTGCGATCACCCTTCCATTCGATTAGGTAAGGCTAACCTAAGTCGGATCTTGCTGCTCTTGTCAACGGGCGGGAAAGAAGTCCCGAACACCGCTGGGCGCAAGGGATTTGGGCATGCCGAGGAGCGGGCCGTATCCAGGCCCGCTCCTCGATCGGAGAGTCCGGTAACACGCCGGTCAGTCCGCGGCCCGCACCCCGAACCGCGCCACGGCGCTGCTTTGTTCGCCGGTCACGGTGTACAGCTCGGCCGTGTGCTCGCCCGCCGCGGCACCGGCGTACACCGGGAAGGTCCGGCTGATCCGCCCCGCGTCGTCCGCCACCACCTGGTAGCGGGTGTCGCCGTCGATCGCGACGAGCACCACTGCGCCCGGCGCGAACCCGGCGCCGGTGACCTCCTGTTGGCCGCCCGCGGTCAGGGTCGGGCGGGCGACGGCCGCGGTGGGTGCCGAGGCGCCGGCGGGCCGGTCGCCGGGGGCGGAGGTGCTCGGAGCGGGCCGGGGCGCCTCGCTTCGGCCCGCGTCGCCTTCGGGTGGCGCGGGGACCAGTGACGCCGGTACCGGTGATGCTCCCTCCCCTGTGCCCACGGTCACGTCGAGCAGGCCCAGCGCGTCCCCCGCGGCGAACTCCCGCCCGCTCCAGGCGGACAGCAGCCGGGCGCCGTCGGCGGTGAGGGAGGCGCGCAGGCCGGTCCAGGTCACCCCGCCCGCGCGTACGGCGGGTGCGGCGCCGCCCGTCTCCACGCCGGCGAGGGTCACCTCGCGCTCCTCGCCGTCGACTTCCGCGCGGGCGTACAGCGTGCCGCCGTCGTCCGCCAGGCTCAGGCGCAGGGCGTCGAGGAGGAGGGGGTGGGCGGGGTCGGCGGACCGGGTGAGGCGGGCGGTGCCGTCGAACTCGACCTCCGCGTCGCCCGTACGGGGGTAGGCTCCTCCGCCGGCGGCCGGGAACCAGGCCCGGTTCGCCGAACCCTGGGCGCCTTCACCGGCGTTCAGGGACACGCCGTGGTCGGTGAGTGCCGTGGCGGCCGTCGCCCAGCTCGCGTAGCCGCCGGACACCTCACGCGGGAACGCCGCCCCGTCCTGGGCGACCGCGACGCCCGGAGCCAGCAGTGCGACCAGGGCGCCGCCCGCCAGGAGAACGGCACCGGGTCTGTTCCTCGCCTTCACGTTCAAGCCTCTTCTCTGAAGTCGGAATACGACGCCTGTGGCCGGAGTACGACGCCTGCGGCCCAATGCCGCGTCCAGGACGGCCGTACGACGCCTGCGACGGATGTACGCCGCCGAAGTCGGCCGTCGCCCACGAGGTTGACGTCAGCCCGCGTGTCCGGCGCGCCGCCGGCGTGCCCAGAACCAGGTGCCGGTACCGGCCGCGACCAGCCCGGCAGCGGCCAGCCCGAGCGGCACCGCGAGGTCCGTACCGGTGCTCGCCAGCGGGCCGTCTGACTCTGGTCGCCGCCCCGCGTGTGGTCGTTGCGGGTGATGACGGCGCAGGTGACGCCGGACTTGGTGCAGTCGGTGTCGGCGTCCTTGGCGCGCACCTTGATCTGCACGCTGAACGAGCCCTTGTGCCCACTGCCGTCGTACGGCTCGGTCAGCCCCTCCCCGTACGGCGGCGGGTTGGAGGAGACCCACGCGGACGCCCCGGACTCGCCGGACATGTCCACCCCGCCCACGCACGGCGTGGGCGCCTTGCCGGGGCCGTTGTCCATGCAGAAGGCGGCGTAGATGCCCTTCTCGGTGTTGTAGCCGGAGCCGGACACGGTCACCGTCTAGCCCGCCGGATCGAGGCCGGACGCCTTGGAGACGGTGAGTTTCTGCCCCTCGGGGCCCGTCGCCGACGCCCCCGCGGCGACCGCCGGGGACGTCGTCAGCGCCAGCGCCACCGAGGCGGCGGCCACCGGCAGCCACCCAACTCGCATGCCGCGCAGGCCACTTGACCACGCCATGGAAACCCCTACCACACGATAACTTAGGAGAGCCTAACCTAAACTACCGATCATCTGTATGCCAGCCGAGAGGAAAGGGCCGAGCCATGCGCGCACCCAGAAGACCCCACCGCCCCCCGCGACGGCGGGCCGCCGCCGTCCTCGCTCTGGTTCTCACCCTGCTGACGGCGGCCTGCGGAGGCGGCTCGGGTTCCGCGGGGGCGGATGCGTCACCGGCGTCCGCGAGCGAGCGGGCCGCGGCGGCGCAGAAGCAGCTCGCGGGGAACTCCCTCGTACCGCTCGAAGGGGAGCCGCCCACACCGGAGTTGCCCGTCACGGTCGACTCCTCCGACGGACGGAAGGTCACCGTCAGGGACGCCTCCCGGATCCTGCCGCTCAACGGCGGCGTGGCGGAGATCGTCTTCACCCTCGGGCTCGGCGGCCGGGTGGTGGGGCGCGACATCACGGCCACGTTCGAGGAGGCGAAGGACCTGCCCCTGGTCACCAAGGCGCACGACGTGAGCGCGGAGAGCGTGCTCTCCCTGCGCCCCACCGTCGTCCTCGCCGACACCGACACGGGCCCGCAGGAGGCGATCGACCAGATCCGTGACGTCGGCATCCCCGTCGTCGTGCTCGATCCGGCCACCGAACCGGCCGACGTCTCCACCCGGACGACCCGGATCGCCGCGGCCCTCGGCGTCCCCGAGGCGGGCAAGGCCCTCGACTCCCGTATCGGCAAGGACCTCGCGGCGGCCAGGGCGGCCGTCCCCGAGGGCAGCCGTCCGACGGTGGCCTTCCTCTACATGCGCGGCAGCGCGGCCGTCTACCTCATGGGCGGGAAGGGTTCGGGGGCCGACTCGCTGATCGAGGCCGCGGGCGCGGTGGACGCGGGTGTCGCGTCCGGCCTGGACAAGCCGTTCACTCCGCTGACCAGCGAGGCCCTGGTCAAGGCCCAGCCCGAGGTGATCCTGATGATGAGCAAGGGGCTGGAATCGGTCGGGGGCATCGACGGCCTGCTGGACGTCCCCGGCATCCGCGAGACCCCGGCCGGCATGAACTGCCGCATCGTCACCCTCGAGGACGGCGTCCTCCTCAGCTTCGGCCCTCGCACTCCCCTGGTGATCGACATCCTGGTGGACCGTGTGCATCGGGGATGACCTGGGACCGCTTGAACCGGCCGGCACACGGCGCACCGACCCCTTCCGAAGATGCCGTGACTCCCCCTACGCTCAGTTATGCAACAAGTTGCATTAGTCGTTGCATCAGTCCGCGAGAAAGGCGATCACATGCACCCCTTCCGCAAGGCGGTCGAAAGCAAGGACGTCGGCGCCGTGGAGGCGCTGCTGGCCGACGACGTCGTCTTCACCAGCCCCGTCGTCTTCAAGCCGTACACCGGCAAGGCGATCACCGCCGCGATCCTGCGCGCCGTGTCCGAGGTCTTCGAGGACTTCACCTATGTACGGGAGTTCACCCACCCCGACGGCCGTGACCACGCCCTCGTCTTCACCGCCACGGTCTCCGGAAAGCAGATCCAGGGCTGCGACTTCCTGCACGTCGACGAGGACGGAAGGATCGACGACCTGATGGTCATGGTCCGCCCGCTGTCGGCCGCCAACGCCCTCGCCGCGGCAATGGGCGCCCGCTTCGAGGACATCGCCCGGGAGGCGGCGGGGCGGTGAGGGGGCCCGGGCTCGCCGACGCCGACGGCTGCCGCCGTGCGCACGTGACCTTCGCTGCCGCAAGGTCGATACTGCGGACAGCAGCATTACCGCCGGAACCTGCCGAGATCCCAGGAGGCACCCGTGAAGATGCTCATCAACGTCCCGGAGACCGTCGTCGCCGATGCACTGCGGGGCCTGGCGGCGGCACATCCCGAGCTGACCGTCGACGTGGAGAACCGGGTGATCGTACGGCGGGACGCGCCCGTCGCCGGGAAGGTGGCGCTCGTCTCCGGCGGCGGCTCGGGGCACGAGCCGCTGCACGGCGGGTTCGTCGGGCCCGGCATGCTGTCGGCGGCCTGCCCCGGGGAGGTCTTCACGTCGCCGGTGCCGGACCAGATGCTGCGGGCGGCGGCGGCCGTGGACAGCGGGGCCGGGGTGCTGTTCGTCGTGAAGAACTACACCGGTGACGTGCTCAACTTCGACATGGCGGCCGAGCTCGCCGAGGACGAGGGCATCCAGGTCGCCAAGGTGCTGGTCAACGACGACGTGGCGGTCACCGACAGCCTCTACACGGCCGGGCGGCGCGGGACGGGCGCGACGCTGTTCGTGGAGAAGATCGCCGGGGCCGCCGCCGAGGAGGGCCAGCCGCTGGAGCGGGTCGAGGCGATCGCCCGGCAGGTCAACGAGGCCTCCCGCAGCTTCGGCGTGGCGCTGAGCGCGTGCACGACGCCCGCGAAGGGCACCCCCACCTTCGATCTGCCGCCCGGCGAGCTGGAGCTGGGCATCGGCATCCACGGGGAGCCCGGGCGGGAGCGGCGGGCGATGATGACCTCGCGGGAGATCGCCGACTTCGCGGTGCACGCCGTCCTGGAGGACCTCGCGCCGCGCAATCCCGTCCTGGTCCTGGTCAACGGCATGGGGGCGACCCCGCTGCTGGAGCTGTACGGCTTCAACGCCGAGGTGCAGCGGGTGCTGGCCGAGCGCGGGGTCGCCGTCGCCCGCACCCTCGTCGGCAACTACGTCACCTCCCTCGACATGGCGGGTGCCTCGGTCACCCTCTGCCAGATCGACGAGGAACTGCTGCGGCTGTGGGACGCGCCGGTGCGGACGCCGGGCCTGCGGTGGGGTGTGTGACCGGGCGCTCCAGGTGATCAACGTACCTGCCACGCCGTACCTACCACGCAAGGAGATCCAGTGCTCGACGCCGACTTCTTCCGCCGTTGGATGACGGCGACCGCCGCATCCGTGGACCGCGAGGCGGAACGGCTCACGGCCCTCGACTCCCCCATCGGGGACGCCGACCACGGCAGCAATCTCCAGCGCGGGTTCACCGCAGTGATCGCGGCGCTGGAGAAGGAGGCCCCGGACACGCCCGGCGCGATCCTGATGCTGGCCGGGCGGCAGCTCATCTCGACGGTCGGCGGTGCCTCCGGGCCGCTGTACGGCACGCTGCTGCGGCGGACCGGCAAGGCGCTCGGGGACGCGGCCGAGGTCGGCGAGGAACAGCTCGCCGAGGCGCTGCGGGCGGGCGTGGACGCGGTGATGCAGCTCGGTGGCGCCGCGCCCGGCGACAAGACGATGATCGATGCGCTGGTGCCGGCGGTGGACGCGCTCGGTGACTCGTTCGGCGCGGCACGGGCCGCCGCCGAGCAGGGCGCCCTGGCGACGACTCCGTTGCAGGCCCGCAAGGGCCGGGCGAGCTATCTCGGTGAGCGCAGCATCGGGCACCAGGACCCGGGCGCCACCTCGTCGGCGCTGCTCATCGCGGGGCTCGTGGAGGCCGCCGATGAGTGACGCGAAGCTGGTCGGGATCGTGCTGGTGTCGCACAGCGCACAGGTGGCCGCGTCCGTTGCCGAGCTGGCGAAGGCGTTGTCGGGCGGCGGCACGGCGGTGCCCGTCGCCCCGGCCGGCGGCACCGAGGGCGGTGAGCTCGGTACCAGCGCGGAGCTGATCTCCGCCGCTGCCGCGTCCGTGGACCGCGGCGCCGGGGTCGCCGTCCTCGCCGACCTCGGCAGTGCCGTCCTCACCGTGAAGGCGCTCCTCGCCGAGGGCGACGAACTCCCCACCGGCACCCGCCTGGTGGACGCGCCGTTCGTCGAGGGTGCCATCGCCGCGGTCGTCACAGCGGCCACCGGAGCCGACCTCGACGCGGTGGAGGCGGCGGCCGGAGAGGCAGACACGGAACGGAAGGTGTGATGCGTACACGCAAGGCGCACCCCCACGCGCCCCTCCCCGCCGGCGGCAGGACGGTCAGGTGACCCCCTCCGCCGCCAACGCAACAGCCGAGCGCACGGCGCCGGCCAGTTCGGTCTGCGCCGTGCGGCGGTCGGTGTCCGCGTCGGCGGTGCGCCAGGCGTGGTGCTCGACCGCGGCGCGCAGGGCGGCGTTGAGCATCGCCGCCTGGATGGCCGGCCGCAGGTCGTCGGCGGGCAGCCCGGCCCGGTCGGCGAGGGCGCGGGCGAAGACCGGCTCGGCCTCGTCGTAGGTCTGGAGCCACACCGCGCGCAGGCCCGGCTCCGTCCGGGTCAGGCGTACCAGCGCCCCCAGCGTGGTGCCTTCGGTCCCGGTCACCCGCTCCTGCTCGGTACTGAGCGCCCGCTCCAGGGCCGCCACGAGGGGCTGCCCGGGCCGCCAGTCGCGCAGGCATTCGGCGATCAGGTCGATGCCCGCGGAGAACAGGGGACGTACGCAGTTCTCCTTGCTCGGGAAGTACCGCCACACGGTTCGCGCCGAGACGCCGACGGCCTGCCCGATCTGCTCGCCGGTGGTCGCGGTGACCCCCTGACGCACGAACAGGTCGACCGCCGCCCGGGCGATCTCCAGCCGGATCTCGGCCTTGCGTTCCTCGGTCAGGGGCGGTCGGCCCGTCCGTCCGCGGGCTGCAGTCATCTGTTCCTCCGGCGCCGGTGATCGGTCCTCCGGAATTCTCCACCAAGATTTTATGTCACTCACAGACAATAAATCGTACGGTGGACCCACATCCCCTCCCCTAACCCCTGAGGAGCACCCCCATGACCACTGGACTGGACGGCCGCAGCGTCATCGTCACCGGAGCGGGTTCGGGCATCGGGCGCGCCGCCGCCCTGGCCTTCGCCGGGGAAGGGGCCCGGGTCGTGGTGGCGGACCTCAACGCCGAGGGCGCGGACGCGACCGTCAAGGAGATCGAGCAGGCGGGCGGCATGGCGGTCGCCGTCACGGGCGACCTGAGCGAGCAGGCCGTCGTGGACCGGGTCACGCAGACCGCGGTCGAGCGCTTCGGCGGGGTGGACGTCCTGGTGAACAACGCCGGGATCATGGACCGGATGTCGGCGCTCGCGGACGTCAGTGACGCGGAGTGGGAGCGGGTCATACGGGTCAACCTCACCGCGCCCTTCCTGCTCACCCGCGCTGTGCTGCCGCACATGCTCGCGGGCGGCCGGGGCGCGATCGTCAGCACCGCGTCCGAGGCCGGTCTGCGGGGCAGCGCCGCGGGCGCCGCGTACACGGCGTCCAAGCACGGGGTGGTGGGCCTGACGAAGTCCCTCGCCGTGATGTACCGCAAGCAGGGCATCCGGGCGAACGCCATCGCGCCGGGCGGCACGCAGACCGGCATCGTCGTGGAGGCCGAGGCCGACGCCCACGGGCCCGCGGCCCTCGGCCCGCACTTCGTCAACGTCGGCCGTCTGGCCCGGCCCGAGGAGCAGGCCGCCGCGATCGTGTTCCTCGCCTCGGACGCGGCGAGCAACATCAACGGGGCGATCCTGCCCGTCGACGACGGCTGGTCGGCCGTCTGACGGCAGCTCAGGAGCTCCCGACGAACTGCCGCGCCAGCCGCTCCCCTTCCGAGACTGCGGCCTCGTGGCTCTCGATGGGCGAGGCCTGGGAGTCCTTGAAGACGATGTAGGTGACACCGGAGTCCGTGCCGCCGCCTCGCGGGTCGGGCGGGATGCCGAGCGCCGCGGCGGTGGCGTACGACGCCTCGCCGATGATGTCGGCCGGCCCGGTGTCGCCGACGACCGCGTACTGCACCTGGTCGCGGTAGACGACGGCGACCACCGATCCGCCGCGTACGCCGTGGTCGCGGTAGTTCCAGATGCCGCTCGGCATGGGCACGACGACGTAGGGCAGGTGCTCGGCGTCCAGGTAGCGTCCGTCGGACTGCTGGAAGGCCGTACTGGGAAGGAAGTACGGGTCGGTGACGCTGTTGCAGTGGGTGCCGGGGCGGCCGTCGCAGTCGATGTCCATGTCCGCCTTCCAGAAGACGGCATCGCGTGTGCCGCAGACGGGGACGGTGGCCGGGGTGTCGCGGTCGGTGCGGTAGCGGCCGTTCGAGACGGGGGTGCAGTCGCTCACCTTGGCCAGCAGGTCGGCGGCCGTCACGGCGCCTTCGTGCGGCACGGTCGTCCGCTGGTGCCGTATGGCGAAGTCCGGATCGGGGTGGACGGGGGTGGGCACGGTCGTGGCGAGCAGGGCGGCGCTTGCCGCGGCGAGCGTGAAGTACTGGACGCGCACGATAAGAGACTCTCTGCTGGGGGACAGTGAGGGACATTCGGCCCCAATCTGCTGCCGATGCGATCACACTGCCACCCGAAGAGGCCGGAAACGGCGCGCGCGCCCGAATCGTCCACCAGGGGCCGGACGGCCCGAGCCGGTGTCGGCTCCGGCCGCCCGGCCGCCCGTGCCGGCGCGGGATCAGCGACGACAGCGGTCCGCGCCATCGGCATGAACTCCCCACTCCTCAGGGAGAGTTCAGCCGCGAGGAACTTCAGCATACGTAACCGCGCGGCATGCCCGGCACCCGCCGCCCTCTTGATGTGATCGCACTAGTCACGTCATATTGGTCCGGACCATTGCTGTCACTCCGTCAGCGGAGGCCCAGAGGTGCGACGCGTCCCCGTTCCCGCTGCCCTCGTCTGCGGCACGCTGCTGCTGGTCTCCTCCTGCGGCGCGGGCGGCACGGGAGCGGCCGACGACGGCAGGCTGCCCGGGGCGCCGACGGGGGTGACCGCCACGGCGGGGAGCGCGACGAGCGTCCATGTGATGTGGAACGCGGTGTCCTCCGACATCAGCGCCTACGAGGTGTACCGGAACGCCACCAAGGTCAAGGAGGTACCCGGCTCCGAACACATGACCGACGTCACCCGCCTCACCCCGTCGACGACATACGTCTTCACCGTGCGGGCGCGCGACACGGACGGGCGGCTCGGGCCGCGCAGCCGCGAGGTACGGGCCACCACGCCCGCCGCCGGCCCGGTCGACCGCTCCGCCCCGTCGCGGCCCGGCGCGGCGCGGGGACGGGCCGTCGGCAGCCGGGCCGTCCAGTTGTCGTGGGCCGCCTCGACGGACGATCGTGGAGTGGCCTCGTACGACATCCATCAGGGCACCACGAAGATCCACAGCGTGAGCGGGGCGCAGACCGCGACCGTGGTGACCGGGCTCAGACCCGGCACCCGCTACTCCTTCACCGTCCGCGCGCGGGACGCGGCCGGCCATGTCTCGTCCGCGAGCCGGGTCGTCCGGCTCACCACCGCGCCGGGCACGGACGACGGGCGCGGCACTGCGCCCACCGGGTTCCGGGCGACGACCCGGCGCGCCGACGGGGCGTACCACATCGACCTGTCCTGGGTGCCGCCCGAGGCCGACGGGGTGATCACGGAGTACCAGGTCCACCTCGACGGCCGTCCGGCCACCTCCGTCGTCTGGGGTGGGACGGCGCCGCGCGACCGGGCGACGTACAGCTTCTACCTGGGCCGGGAGACCGGGGTGACCCATCGGGCGCGGATCCGGGCCAGGCTCCCGGACGGCACCTGGGGCGGCTTCTCGGCGGAACGGACGGTCACGACGGGCGCTGCCGCAAGGCCGTGAGCCACCCGCCTGAGCCGGATGGTGGATTACGTCACCTGCACGGGGGATGCCCGCATGCGGGACGGGCCGGGGCCACGTTGGCTGCCACTGAGGCAGCACGGGCGTTTCCCGACCCCAGGCGGCGCAAGGGATGTACCGCCAACCGTGCCGCCGGAGGACAGTCCCATGCCTACTTCTCAGCCACTTCTCCGCACCGGGCTGACCGCAGCCGCCGCCGCACTGCCGCTGGCCCTGGCTGCCGGACCGGCCGTCGCGGTCAACGGGATCTCGGTGAGCACGGCCGGCTCGACGGTCTCGGTGACGACCAGTGCGTGCACCCAGATCAACGGCAGCTGGGGCACCGCCTCGCTCCTCAACAGCAGCCAGGCGAACTTCGCCCAGGGCCGCCAGGTGTCGCTGTCGGGCTCGAGCGGTCTGCAGTCCGCGGCCTGGTCGAACGTCAGCCCCGGTACGTACACCGTCATCGTCATGTGCTCGAACAACAACACCGCCGGCACCCAGTCCGTCATCGTCTCCTCCGGCTCCACGCCCACGATCTCGACGACGTCCTCGCCGTCGCGCGGCGTGGTCGGCGGGGTCGGCGGATCGACCAGGGACTACGGCACCATCACCCTGGTGGCGGGCGGGGCGCTGGTGGGCACCGGTGTCATCGCAGCGGCCTGGTTCCTGCGCCGCCGCTCGAAGCCGTACCGGCTCTGAACCGGCTCTGAGGCTCGTCCACGCTCACTTCGCGTCGCGGCCCGGCAGTTCGGCGAACTCCGCCAGCGCGTGCTCGAGCCATTGCGTCCAGAAGGTCTCCAGGTCGATGCCCGCCCGCAGCACGAGGTGCTGGAGCCGGTCCTGGGGGCTGTCCTTGCCGGGCGGGAAGTCGCGCTGCTCGATCTTCTCGTACTCGGCCAACTGCCGCCGGTGCAGGTCGAGATGGCGGCGCAGATCGGCTTCCAGCCCTGCGGTGCCGACCATGGCCGCGGCGCGCAGCCGCAGCAGCAGTGTGTCGCGGTGCGGCTTGGGGTCCTGCGCGGCGGCGGTCCAGCGGGCCAGTTCGGCGCGGCCCGCGGGCAGAACCTCGTAACTCTTCTTCTGCCCGCGGACCGGCTGCTCGGCCGGCAGGGCCCGGATCAGACCTTCGCCCTCCAGTTTTCCCAGCTCGCGATAGATCTGCTGATGCGTCGCCGACCAGAAGTAGCCGATCGACCTGTCGAACCGGCGGGTCAGCTCCAGCCCCGAGGACGGCTTTTCGAGCAGGGCGGTGAGAATCGCGTGCGGGAGTGACATGGGGGTCATCCTAGGGACGCCCCCGGGACCTACAGCGTGGCCGCCAGCTCGGTGCCCTGCTTGATGGCGCGCTTGGCGTCCAGTTCGGCGGCCACGTCGGCACCGCCGATGAGGTGCACACTGCGACCTGCCGCGAGCAGCTCCTCGTAGAGGTCCCGCCGCGGCTCCTGGCCGGTGCACAGCACGATGGTGTCGACCTCCAGCACGGTGCTGGTGTCGCCGACGGTGATGTGCAGACCGGCGTCGTCGATGCGGTCGTAGCGCACGCCCGGGACCATGCTGACGCCGCGGTGCTTGAGCTCGGTGCGGTGGATCCAGCCGGTGGTCTTGCCCAGGCCCGCGCCGACCTTGGTGGTCTTGCGCTGGAGCAGGTGGACGGTGCGTGGCGGCGCGGGCCGCTCGGGGGCGGCGAGGCCGCCGGGCCCGTCATAGGTCATGTCGACGCACCAGTGGCGGAAGTCCGTCGCCGGGTCCTCGTGCGCCTTGTCGCCGCCGTCGGTGAGGAACTCGGCGACGTCGAAGCCGATGCCGCACGCGCCGAGGATCACGACGCGCTCG